>JAGRAN010000009.1:35263-75778 GCA_020434585.1 Bdellovibrionales bacterium | reverse complement strand
TAGGGTGGTTCCAGCCGAGTTCAGTTAAGCTGCCTGCCTTCCGGCCAGTTTCCTCGCGCAGCTCCATTTTGGCAGCTTGTTCAGGGCTGCCGCCGTGCTTTTCGTCAATAATTCCCCCGGGGACTTCGAGCAGCGCTTCGCGGGTTCCGTGGCGGAACTGGCGAACAAGGACAACCTCTAAGTCCGAAGTAATGGGAATAACGTTAATCCAGTCATAGGTCTCGAGGCTGTAAAAGTCGTCCTCGTATGAGCCGTCTGGTGAGCGCATCCGCTTGACCAAAACGTCAAAAACTCTGGTTTTAGCCAGGCAGGAACGGGATATTTCTTGCCAAGGTTTGATTTCTTTCTTCATGTGGTAACGTCTGACTGTTTTACATTCGGAGGTGCAAGTTGCACGACAGTGATATTACACCGCGCCCGACCGTAGCAACGATTGACTTGGACGCACTTGAGCACAATTTCTCAGTTCTTAACTCGTTTGTTGCGCCGGCCAAAGTTATGGCGGTTATTAAGGCAAATGCCTATGGCCATGGGCTGCTTGCCTGCGGGCGTCAGCTCGAGCGCTGTGGCGCCGCTGCGCTGGGCGTAGCCTTTTTGGAAGAAGGAGTTGCACTTCGCAAGGCCGGACTAAAACTGCCGATACTCGTGCTTGGCGGTATCTTTGAAGGGCAGATCCAGGATTTCCTCACCTACGATTTAGATATTACTGCTTCCTCGCTGGAAAAGCTTACAGCGATCAATGCTCGTGCGGCCGAGTCTGGAAAGCGCGCCAGGGTGCATCTTAAAATCGACACAGGAATGAATCGAATCGGTGTTCGCGCTGGAAGTGCTCCTGCACTGGTCGAAGCTGCTGTTAAAGCTTCGCACTGCGACGTTGTCGGAATATTTTCTCACTTGGCGACTGCCGACGAAGAGCCGCTCGACGACGCCAGGGAGCAGGTCGCCTTATTTAAGGAAGTGCTGTCAGGTGTTCAGAGCCTGATACCTGACGCGGTTCCACATATTGCAAACTCTGCGGCAATGCTGCGCATAAAAGAAAGCCAGTTGGGTATGGTCAGACCTGGAGTTGCACTGTTTGGAAACGAGCCTTCACCCGGACTGAGGCTTCCGGTGGAACTGCGGCAGGTGATGAAACTCGAATCAAGAGTAGTATTTTTCAAAGTCATTCCAGCAGGTGCCGGAGTAAGTTATGGCCACCGCTGGCGAGCCGAAAAGCAGTCCAGGCTGGTTACAATTCCCCTCGGTTACGGAGACGGTTACACAAGACATTATTCCAATGTTGCGTCGGTTCTAATTCGCGGGAAGCGCTACCCGGTCGTGGGCAGCGTGTGTATGGACCAGCTAATGGTGAATATTGGCGACGATGAAGCTTATAACGGCGATGAGGTGGTGCTAATTGGAGCACAGGGCGGAGAGAAGATAACCGCGGGCGAACTAGCGGAGCTTAGCGGTACCGTCCCTCACGAAGTTACAACAGCCATCAGCTCGAGAGTCCCGCGTCGATTCATTCGAGGCGGCAAGCAAATCAAGGAATCGCAGGTCTAGTCTTATGACTAAGTGCCTTAGTGAGCTGGGCGAGTTCGAAGCAATTCGGCGATTAGCACAAATTGTGGATCCGCACGCTGATATGCTCGGAGACGATTGCGCAATTTTTGCCGACATAGCAGGGGTTGAGCTAGCTGTTTCCAGTGACTCGATGGTCGAAGGTGTTCATTTTCGCCTGGAAACGATTCCCGCTGATGCACTTGGGTGGAAACTCTACGCGAGCACGATCAGTGACCTGGCTGCTATGGGCGCCGTACCGCTGGGCTTACTGGTGGCAGTTCAAGTCCCGGAGGATTACTCGGTCGAGATGCTAGAGGGGATCTATCGTGGGTTGAAGGAGGCAAGTGCCATCTTCGGTGGGCGAGTCGTCGGTGGTGACGTTACACGCAGCAATACACCAGCATTCTGTGCGACAGCTTTCGGTGTTTGTAGGGGTAAGGCGGTCAGGCGATCCGGGGCTCAAATTGGCGATGACGTTTGGGTAAGCGGAACAATTGGATTAAGCGCAGCCGGTCTGGGTGTCCTGGAGGGGCAGTTCGACTTTGGTCCAGCCGATAATAAGTTGGCCGTAGAACAGCATCGCCGACCGCATGCAAGAGTCAAGTTGGGGCAAGAACTTGCGGAGCGGAAGCTAGCCACGTCGATGATTGATGTAAGCGACGGACTGATTCAGGACGCCGGACACATAGCAGAGATGTCGCGCCGTACGCTGCAGCTCTCGCTTAATGACATACCTACACCTGCTTTCGAAGGACATCAGGGATTTGATCTAGTGCATGCCATCAGCGGAGGAGAGGATTACGAGCTGCTGTTTACTGCCTCGGCAAAATTACGCGCCGACGTTGCGCAGCTCACCGAATCTCAGATGGTCGATGGTGTCGCTTTGACTAGAATTGGAACTGTGCGCGAAGCCTCAGCTGCAAAAGTTTTAGTCGTAGATGCCAGTGGCGCGGAGCTTGAGGTTGGGCAGTGGCTGCAGGACCTCGGTGGGCGGGGCGGCTTCGAGCATTTCTCCTGAATTTAATCGGTAAATATGTTCATCGATTTTGGGGGTTTGCTAAAATCGGCTATTCTGCTGCATCAAGTATTTGCAGTTTATCGGGCCGCTGAAATTGGGTAGGCTTGGCCGGTAGGCTGGATACTCAAATCAAAAACCCCCGTTGCTTGGAGGCAAGGTGATGAAGCCATTACGTCGTAATTCCTGGGTGCTATTATTTTTTGCAGCAGCTTTGTTTGTCGGCGTGACCTCGGCGCTTGCACAGGACAAACCAGCGATGGATGGCGACAAAGCCGCCGACGGAGCCGAGAAGCCGAAGGAGCAGACCACGCTGAAGTCAGGAGTTATTGCGAGCTTCGGTGAGTTTCAAGGGACAGCCAAAGTTGATGCCAACACTTCGCTTGAAGGAATTGGCGAGGAAGTGTCTCCAATTCAAGCAAGTGTTCAGCGAGTTGGCGGCACCAACTGCAAAGCGGTGTTGGTAAATACCAGCAAGAAGGACACTTGGTCAGTGCGTTATCGAGTAATCGGCATGCGCGGCAGCCAGAAGGTAATCAACAAGTCTTTTAGCAGTCGCTTTCGCCCGGGCGAAGAAAAGGTGCACGAGAACATCCGCTGTGATCGCGATGTGAACATGGCCGTAGAAATTCGGGGCGGAAAAAAGGCTTCGTAAGCGAATGGCTGTAAAGTGCAGGCAAATCCGAAGGACATCGTAACCCTATATCACGTAGACAAAGTCTATCCGCCCAATCAGCAGGCACTGCGCGGCATTGATTTTAAGGTTCAAACGGGAGAGTTTGTGTTCATCGCTGGTTCCAGCGGTGCCGGTAAGTCTACCCTGCTCAAGTTAATTTCCGCACAGGAGCGTGCAACTCGCGGACAAGTAATTGTTGGGGGCCGCAATTTAAGCTCGATCGCTCGAACGCAAGTTGCCAGCCTGCGCCGCAGTATCGGCGTTATTTTCCAGGATTATAAGCTGTTAGAAACGCGGACCGTAATCGACAACGTTGCTTTCGCGTTGGAAGTAGTTGGTGTAGCGAAGCGCGAACGTTATCAGCAGGCGTACAAGATGCTGGCAGCACTTGGGCTGAAAGAGCGCGTTAATTCGTATCCGCTTATGCTCTCAGGTGGTGAGCAGCAGCGCGTTTCCATTGCGCGTGCGCTCGTGAACCGTCCCAAGCTGATTCTCGCAGACGAGCCGACGGGGAACCTCGATCCGGACATGGCCAGTGCGGTATTTAACCTCCTACTTGAGGCGAACCGCTGCGGTGCCACTATTATGGTCGCATCGCACCACTTGGCGCTGATCGAGGCACTGAATAAGCGAACGATCGTGTTTGATAAAGGCAAGCTGATTGGCGATTTCGACAGGCCGCGAGGCTAGGAGAGTAAGTGGCAGACGATTCTGACTTCCATATTCCTGAGCCGCCGCCTGGTATCGGGCAGGGGTTTCTCGAGGACTTGTGGCGTCTCGACAAGCCCATGCCGCGTATGGAAGGGCCCACGCTGCTGCTGCATTACCTCAAGCGAGGATTCGACACAGTTGCATCTCTGCCGACGAGTAATATCGTGACGATTATTACTATCGCAGTGTCGCTTTTTTTGTTTTCCGGCTTTTTGCTGATAATTCGCAACGTCGACAAAATCCTAACCGAAACCGGGTCCGCCCTTCATGTGTCAGCATATATTCGCGAGGATGCGCCAGAAGAGCAGGTTAACGCGTTTGTGCGAGAACTGGAGTCGAGCGCATGGGTTAGGGCGCTGCATTATGTTTCTAAAGAGGAGGCGCTGCAGTCCTTTCGTGCCGACCTCGGCGTGCATGGCGGATTCCTCGACGGCCTGGAAGGGCAGAATCCGCTTCCTGCCTCAATTGACTTGACGCTGCAGCCAGACGAACTTGGAATCGGAAATATTGAAGCCAGTGTGGAGCGCCTGCGGCGCCATCCGCTGATTGATGATGTTGTCTATGGCAGTGAGTGGGTTCAAGAAATATCAAGCGTTGTGCGGGTGTTTCGGCTGTTTGGCTACGTAACTCTCGCGATAGTGCTGGGCTTGGTAATTTTCCTTATTGCAAACACGATTCGACTGGTTATTTTCTCCCGCCGCGACGAAATCAGTGTTATGCAGCTGGTCGGTGCGACATCGAATTTTGTGCGGGTTCCGTTTATTATCGGCGGAATTATTCAAGGGCTAACCGGTTCGTTGATTTCCATGCTTTTTCTGGCCGCTGCGTTCTGGCTACTCAACTATGAGCTGGCTTATTCGACCCTTTTTGGCATTGCGCTGCCGCATCTCGTATTCCTGGATATTTTGACTGTTATCAGCATAATTGTGCTTGGAATCGTTGTTGGAGCTGCGGGAAGCTCGTTCGCACTTCGTCGTTTCATGGACGTGTGAGGGTCGTCGGTGCAGGGACTGCGAATCATCGCCGTGCTGCTGCTTTTGCTGCCGTCGGCGGTATCAGCAGAGTCGCGCGATGTCGCGAAAGAACTCGCGCAGGTACGAGGCAGGATTGAGCGCGAACAGGAGCGGCTCGAGACTCTCCGCAAGCACAAGGAGCAGAGCGAGCAATCGATTCGCGGCATTCAGGACGATCTTCACGGGCTTGAGCGCAGCAAAGAGAAACTGAAGGATACATTAGTTCAGCTCGAGCGGCGTGCGAGAAACATTGAGCGCGGAATAAGCATCAGCGAATCCAAAATTACAGAACAGCGTGGGTTGTTAGAAAAACGGGTGGTCGCAATTTATAAAATGCAGCGCCGCTCTGGGACTTTGGACTACCTTATGAATGCGCAGTCGGCGACTGAGCTTCTTAAGCGCGCAAGTTACCTAAGTCGCATCAGCAGTTACGACAATAGGAGGCTGCAGGAGCTTTCGAAATTGATTCAAGAGTTTCAGGATGAGAAGTCCCAACTCCAAAAAATTAAGCGCCAGCGAGAGCAGCATCTAGACCAAGTAATTGATTTAGAAAGCCAGCTCGAACAGAAGACTCTGCGAGAAGCCAATCTGCTTGATGAGGCGCGGCGTGAGGAAGCTGTAAGGCTAGAGACGCTGAAGAAACTCGAGAACTCTGCTGATAAACTTGAGCGAGTCTTGGCTAAAATTATGGGCAGCACGGAACCTGAGCCACCCGAGGTCGAGCCTCCTGAGGCAGAGACGCCTGAAGTCTCAGTCGTGCCGGAAATCAAGCCTGAAGACACACCGAAGGTAGATACTCAGCCGTTTATGGGACGCGGCTTGGCATCAGCTCAGGGGAGCTTACCGCTGCCGGTTGACGCTTTGCTAGTGCAGGGGTTTGGTAAGCAGCGCCACGGTGAATTTTCCGACATGTTGTTCGTAAAGGGGCTGGAGTTTAAGGGAGACGTTGGCGCTAAGGTTCGCGCAGTGGCTGACGGCAAGGTGGTCCTGAGTCAGGTTCTGCCGGGCTATGGGAATGTTATAATTGTTGACCACGGCAAACGATATTATACCCTGTATGGGCGCCTGGCCGGCTCACTGAAAAACGTCGGTGATGTAGTCACAAAAGGCGAGGTAGTTGCTGTAATTGGCGAGGCAGATCACCGGGGCCGGAACTTCTATTTTGAGCTGAGAATCAAAGGAAAGCCGGTTAATCCACTAAAGTTTTTCGCCAAACGGCCTGCCACTGCTTAGCGGGCGGGTTTGGGGGAGGAGCAGGGCCTCGGCGCTGGCTAAAACGGCAGTATTTGTGGCAGATTATTAAGACGGGTCTGAGATTTTGTGCCGGCGTTCAGGTCTAGGTGAGCGCCAAACGAAGTAGAGAATATTATGCGAGAGCAAGTAACAGTTAATCGCCGAACATTTGTGCTGCTGCTGTTTAGTGCAGTCTTTTCTTTGGTTTTGGCGGTCAATTTTGTGCATCAAGTTGCGGCCAAGGAAACCGCGCTTGGCGATTCATACAGTCATCTTAAGACTTTTACCGACGTGTTGGCTCTCGTCCGCAAGAACTACGTTAACGAAGTGGATGTTAAGGAGCTGGTAGAAGGCGCTGTCAAAGGAATGCTTTCCAGTCTCGACCCCCACAGCGGCTACCTCACCACAGACATGTATAAAGAGCTCCAAGTTGAGACGAAAGGCGAATTTGGCGGCCTAGGTATCGAAATTACAGTTAAGGACGGCCTTCTGACCGTAGTAACTCCAATTGAAGACTCACCCGCATTTACTGCCGGTGTTCAAGCGGGTGACCAAATTATCAAAATCGGAGAAGAGTTTACTAAGGACCTGACCTTAATCGACGCGGTTAAGAAAATGCGTGGTCCTAAAGGTTCTCCAGTAACTATATCTGTTCATCGTGAAGGAGTTCGCGACTTAATTCCGATTACAGTTATTCGCGACATCATCCACGTTGACAGTGTTCGCTCTCGCTCTCTTGAAAAGGGTTTTGGCTACATACGTCTTGCTCAGTTCCAGGAAGGTTCAGCGTCCGAATTCAAGAAAGCCTTGAAGGAAATTACGGAAGAAGCTGGAGAGAAGGGTGTTCAGGGCCTAGTGATCGACCTGCGCAATAACCCAGGTGGTCTACTTACACAGGCAATTCGCGTTGCCGATATTTTCCTGACCGATGGAGTGATTGTTTACACCGACGGCCGGCTCGAAAGTCAGAAGCAAAAATACTATGCGCATAATGACGGCATTGAAGATGACTTTCCGATCGTCGTTCTAGTTAACGGTGGTTCGGCATCTGCGTCTGAGATTGTGGCCGGTGCGCTGCAGGATCACGAACGCGCGATTATTCTGGGCACTCAGTCGTTCGGGAAAGGGTCGGTCCAAACGATTCTCCCGATGGAAAATGGCAGCGCTCTGCGTCTGACTACAGCGCTCTACTATACAAAGAGTGGCCGCTCGATTCAGGCTCAGGGCATTAAGCCGGATATTATCGTAAGTGCTCGGCGCTTCCCCAGCGACTCTGAAGAGTTGCTCGAAGAGGATGAAACCGAGCCCGGCACCAGAGAAGCAGACTTGCCTGGTGCTATTAAAAATCCGTCCGAAGCCAAAGGCGGCAAGAAGAGCGAAAAGTCCAGCAGTAAGGCCAACGGAAAGACAAGCAAGGCAGGCAAAGCAAGTAGCAAAGCCACCGAAGACGAGGGTGATGCGAAGGCCGACTCAAAGAGCGATAGGATCGCGATCGGCTCCCGTCAGGCGATGGAAGCTAGCTTAGCCGACTTGCTGAAAGACGATCCACAGCTCGACGAGGCGCTAAAGCTCCTAAAAACTTGGCGCATCTTTAAGGGTAAACCGACAGTTCAAGCTATGAACGAAGGTGATGCCAAGAGCGTGGCAATGGCTGCCCAGTAAGTCTTGGCGAAAAGCAAACTTCGACTGGACAAGCTCCTTCTTGAGCGCGGATTAGTTGAGACTCGCAGCAAGGCTGAAGCGCTGATTAGAACCGGCGTTGTGCTGGTAAATGACTCCCCGATTGACAAGCCCGGTGTTCAGGTAAGCTCCGACGTTCAGATTCGCTTGAAAGGTGCGCAGTCGCCCTATGTCGGCCGCGGCGGCGAGAAACTGGCTGGGGCCCTCGATGCCTTTGGGCTTAGTGTTGAAGGGTGTGTTGTACTGGATGTTGGATCCTCCACCGGCGGATTTACAGACTGCATGCTGCAGCGCGGCGCCGTTAAATCATACGCTGTCGACGTCGGGACTAATCAGCTCGACTATAAACTTCGCAGCGACGAACGAGTTGTTGTTATGGAGCAGCAGAACGCCAAGGCTTTGTCGCCCGATATGTTTGAAGATGCGCCGCAGTTTGCCGCTATCGATGTGAGCTTCATCGGCCTGACCAAAGTCCTAAAGCCTGTAGTGGGAGTTCTACAGCGCCCGTTTGTTATCCTTGCGATGGTCAAGCCCCAATTCGAGCTTGCGCCGGAGTATGTATCTAAAGGTGGGGTCGTGAAGGACGCTCAGCTGCAGCTCAAAGCTGTTAAGCAAGTCCAGGACTATGCGATAGGCTTGGGGCTTGAAGTAAGTGAGGCAGAACCTGCCGTGATTCGCGGAAACAAGAAGGGCAATCAGGAATACTTTATTTGTATTAGGGGATCGTAGGTGAATAGTAGACTTACATCTCTGGCCGCTGCGCTGCTATGTTTTATTGCCGCTTTGGGGGTGCGCCTCTATTCAATTAACGATCAGATAATTCATCCCGATGAACGCCATTGGGAGTCGCGCAGCCAGGAGTTTTTGCGCAATCTCGAACTTGGCCGCTACACCATCGCAACGTCCCATTTTAGCCAGCCAGGGTTGGTTCCCGGAGTCCTGATGGGCTTCGGTCAAGCAGCCGCACGGAGCTGGAACAAAAGGCACGAATTGACTTGGGGCGATCCGGGATACGTTGACCGTTTGCTTGCCGGTCGGCGCACTAATGCAATTGTTTCCTCCTTAACTGCGCCGATTGTTTTTTTAGGGGCTCGGTTATTTCTTGGCGGAGTGCCTGCCTTGATTGGAGCAGTTCTTCTCGCCTTGGACCCGCAATACGCTGCGGTATCGCGACTCGCCCACATTGATGGAGTGTTGACTCTGCTAGTGTCAGTTTCGTTTCTGCTTTTTCTACGTGCGGAGCGAAATCAGTCGCTGAAGCTAAAGCTCGCAGCTGGGTGTTTTTGGGGCCTGGCAATTGCGACCAAACCGACGGCTGCCTCACTAGTTTTCGCGCTAGTTCTGTACAAAGTGCTGCGCTCGACGGGACTCTTCAGCCGCGATGAGCGAACGTGGAAGTTTTTAAGTTGGGGCGATGTGCTCGCTGTATTGGCCGGTCATTTGGTTCTTTGCCTGATCTACACGCGCTTCTGGCATACCAATGCTACCTATGTCTGGAGGCTCCATATCCAGAGTAGTTTAGCAGACTTTTTTCTGCATACTGGCCAGATGCTGGCGGAGAACTCCTGGTGGTTTGTTATCACTGGATGGATCGCGCTGGTCGGAATGCATTTCGCTGCAACAGCTTCCGATGAGAAATCCGGTTCTGGTTTGAAATTTCACCTGGGAATGTTTGCTGTAATCGCCGGAGGGCTGGCGTTTATTTGGCCGATCGTTCCCCCGGTATTCGAGAACATGACTCGCTATTGGACTTGGGCTTTTGGTCTGTCGGGGGAAGTGCACAATGCCTATGGCCGAGTTTGGGAGCCGCCCCCGCTTGGGTATTGGGGTTATATCGGGCGTCATCTCCCAAGCCTCCCTTTGCTCGGACTGGGTGCTGCACTGATATATCTCGTGAGATCGATTGCAAGCCGACGCTGTGGCGAGCGAGAGAAGTTTGTCTTCGCATGTCTGTTGCATGCGGTTGTATGGGCGTTGATTCTTGGTGTGTCTTCTAAGCAGACTGTGCGCTACATCATGCCGGCTTGGCCCACAATCTATTTAGCGGCTGCTTGGGGCATTTACGAGACTTGGCAGGTTCTGATTGCAAGAGTGCCTCGAGCCGCACGAGCTGGAGCTGCTGCTGTCGCGGTTATATGTGCATTCCAGGGTCTGCAGACGTTTTATTATGCCCCTCATTATGAGTTGTTTCACAGCGCTCTCAGCGGAGGAATCGGCAGAGCCGTTGCTGCGGGCGAGCGCCTACCACCGATAGGTCAGCGCGAAGCAGTTGAGTTTCTGCAGGCGAAGGCGAGAGAGAAAGGGGCGGATCTTTACGTAATGGTGCTTGGAGACGCGTCGGTGCTCGAGAAAACGTATCGTCGCACGTATCCCAAGGATCACAAGCGTCTGCACTTTATTGCATTCGGGCCGATTGTGAACGGTGACTACATCGTCGTTTCGCCTCAGTATAATTCTGTCCTGGAAGGGGAGCAGGGGGCGCAGCTTACTCCTGCGTATGTTCATAAGGAGTTTGGCTACAGCTTCGTTAGGGTGATGGAGACGCCATATTACGATTACTCATCGCCGTATGTTCCCGACTTAAGCCGAGCGGCTCGACAAACTGGGGATTTGGCAAAGGATGGGGATGAGGAAAAATACACCTTGATTGGGAAACCCGGGAAGCACAAGAAAGGTTTACTGCTGTTCAGGGAGCACGTCAGGGTCAAGCCTGGTCGTTATAAAGTTAGCTACTCAGTAAGCGTTCCCGAGGGTGAGGAGTTTGATGAAGCTGTGCGGCCGGATGAGCCAGCTGTGAAGCTTGAAGTTTCGACCGTTTGTGAGTCTGTTGTCAGACGGCGAGATTTGTCGAGGGCTAAGGCATATCAAGCTCAGGTTTTTTGCAATGTAGAACATCCGTCGCGGCTGCAATTCAAAATATACTGGTGGGCGAAAACACCGGTCGAGGTAAGTGCTCCAAGTATCGTACGAGACTAGAACAGTCATTCAGCAGTGGCGGAAGACGTTAAAAATGGCGGATTTAGCTGGCAAAACGCTAGATAAGCTCAAAAATAGCGCTTCCTCAGCCGATATAGACATCATAACATTTGTATAACGTTGATTATATTTTGGTCTTGTTTGGCCGTATTTTCATAAGTTAGGTTTTTGTTATGAGTATCAGCGTCGAAGTCATCGATGTAGCTATTGAGTTAGACAAAGCTGGATTGATTTGGCATCCCGAAATCGGCGACGAAATAGCAATGCGCGAAAGCTTGGAGCGGGTATCGATTTTAGTCGACCCGCAGGGAATGACTCCGCGCGATTTGCGACACACTTTTCTTTGGCTCCCCACGGTGGAGCAACTCGTTCAGCAGTTTGAAGCACGGCAGGCTATGCTGTATCACGCAGGTCTGAATCAAGGTCTGTCTTACGAAGTTGTCGTGAAAACCCCAACCCAGGGCTTAATCGAAACGGTTGCCAGCTCGCTGCGGATCGCCTGCGGAAGAGCTCTCAATCAGCTGTTGACGATGCCCGAATCTGCGCCGATTCACTAATCGAATCAGGGGCGGTCCAAAAAATTTATGAAGTGACGTTACCTATCGTATCAGACTCCGCATCTCTTGCGTCGGGAGTCGCTGCGTCTTCGCTGACGGATAATGTTTCGGATTTTTTCATCTGTCTACGCAGGTAATAGGCAAATGCACAAATCAAGACGAGCGCGATAATGTAGAAATGCGCTTGCTCCACTAAATGCTCAACGGTTTCGGGAGTAAGATGATCGCCTAGCCACCAGCCGATTGACATCATCAGAGTTACACTAACTAGGGCCGCAATTGCGTCGGCCAGCAGGAATTCAAAAAAAGGTACACGCAGCGCGCCCGCGCAGACAAATGTTGCGCTTCGAATCGGAAACAAGTGGCGCCCAATAAAGATGT
Organism: Bdellovibrionales bacterium; assembly: GCA_020434585.1. Lineage (GTDB taxonomy): Bacteria > Bdellovibrionota_C > UBA2361 > SZUA-149 > JAGRAN01 > JAGRAN01. Next base: position 63,991 of record JAGRAN010000009.1, on the reverse strand, counting down.
AGAGCAATCGGCGCTTGCGCAGACCTTCACGGATTTCGGCTACTTTCTCGTCAGTGATTGCTGGGAAGAACCGCGAACGTGCGCCGGCGTCCAGCAGCCGCTGCCCGTAACGGTGGCCGATGAAAAACATGGTTTGGTCGCCGGCCATGACCCCTACGTAGCAAACGAGAAACATTGTTGTGAGGGGAGCTATTTTTTGCGCGATAGCAACTCCGCCTAAAATAAGCGGAATGTCTTCCGGTATCGGAAAACCAATCCCTCCGAGAAGCAGCATTATGAAAACACCAGCATGCACGACAAACCCGTTGTCACTTGCAAGCCATGCTCCTAGTTCATCCACCCGAAGGCCTCATTTGATTGGGAAATCCCAAGTCTATTACTTGGAAAAATAATACGCGCACTACAGGATCTAACACAGATGAAAATCGTGTGGAAAGCTACTTTCGCCGATTTGCAAGCAATTTTAGCTAAGTGCGAGGTCGATTCCGGAAAGCAGCTGCTCTCTGGTGAACGGTTTCGTTATATAGTATTCCGCTCCGGTATTGTATCCAGTCATGAAATCGTCCGGCGAAGACTGACATGTGAGCATGATCACTGGAATGTTTTGAGTGTCGACGTGCATTTTCAGGCGAGCCAGTAAATCGAAGCCACTCATATCGGGCATTTGCACGTCCATTATGATGCAGTCGAATTTTATCGGCCGGGCTTCATTTTCCAGCACTTCTATTGCTTTTGTTCCGCAGTCAGCAGAAACAACCTCGTAATCTGAGGCCTCCAAGATGGTTCGGACGAGATCCCGAATCATCGGGTCGTCGTCTACATTAAGGATTCGCTTTGCCACTTTACTCTTCTCCTCGTTAGTTAGAGTTACCCGCGGCCTGGTCCAGCAGGTCAACCAAAATACTGAGGGATGCCTGCATTCTCGCATCCAGGGGAGGGATATCGTCGTCGGGTGAGCTGATCTTATCCGCGTAGATTACTCCGATAGGTTTGTTCTGAGAACTGCCGATCGGGATGGCCGCGAAGGGCCAGCCGTCGTGGAACAGAGCATCGCCGAATATTTTAGAAGTTCTTTGGGTAAAAGCAGCAACGTCAGGGGCGTTGGCCAAGTCGGGTGTGCGCAGCGGTCTGCGAATTGATTTCGGATCAACGTTAATCCGCGCTCCCAGCCACATTCGACCCTGAAGTTCGTCCTGGTCGTCGTTGGCCATCAGCAGTAGTACTCGATCAAATTTTAATCCAAACGCGAGAGTCTCCATCACAGTCGTGATGATGCTGGACAGTGGTTCCGCATCCTCGATGGCTTCACGAATCTCTTCCGTGAAGCGCGAAAATTGGGAAACGGACTGCTGAACTTGAGCGTCTACTACATCTTCGACGATCTGCGGTGGAGCTTCGACTTCTTCGGGTTCGTCAAAGTTTACGATGTAGTCCGGCAGCTGAAGAAAATTCAATTCGATTAGTTCGCAGTGTTCTCTGAAGATGAACGGAATGTTTTCTACCAGTCCCTCGAATTGTTCCATAGAGAAGCCCGATACTTTAGATAGCTCCTCGAGTGCGCTGAGAAAATCGTCTTTATTGTCGTTGAGGACTACGGCCCGGGAGAACTCTTCGGCTGTTGCGAGGGCATTGGCGAGGGTGAAGTATTCGCTTTCTGGGTTGCGCTCATCAAATGACTTGTGGCTTTCAGCGAGCACTGCGCGGTAATAGTCGGGGATTTCCAGAGCATCCACAATCGATAGGCTCAGCTGCAGCGGGCTCACTCCGAGCACCTCCTGAATACTCTGAAGTACATCGATATTCTTTGCGTTAGCGCGCTTACCGGCAGCCTCGTACACCTGGGGGAAGTAGTAGGCGAGCAGCAAATGTCCTAAATTGTAAAAAGTTCCAGCTAGGTATCCGCGCTCCTTTACCCCGGTCTCTCCAACTTCTCGCACGAGATAGCTTGAGACTAGCGACATCAAAATACTCTTCTTGAGGCTGTCAGTGAAAACGCCGCCGCGCTTTGCCGCAGGAACGAAGCGCTGCATTAATACGAAGCCGGCACAAAGATCAGACAATGCACGCATGCCGAGACGGTTAACAGCCTGAGTGATCGTCATGATCGGCTGGGCGCCTTGATAGAATGCGCTGTTAACCAGGGACAGAACTCGGGTACCCAGCGAAGGCTCTCGCAAGATCACTTCGGTGATCTGTCCGATAGTGGTTTTGGGGCTATTGACCAGATTTCTTAGTTCTGTGACCACCTTGGCTCGTACGGGAAAGTCGCCGTCCTTGCGCAGGGCAACCTGCAGCTTCTCCAAAATCTCGTTCGGAGAATCGTCTTTTGTAATTTCTATTTGTGTCTGGCTGCTCATCGTACCACTTTAAAAGATCCCGACCCTTGGATCGCAGATGAAGTTGTTAAATGACGAATTGTTTTCACAATCTCATTTGGCTTAAACGGTTTGGGAATGAAAAACGACGCGCCCGAATTGAGAGCTAGATCTCTGTCCGCCTGGTATACGCAAGCGCTGACAACGATCAGCGGCATTGTAGAAAGCGGCTCTTTGCATTTTTTGCGAAAGAACTGGATCAAGTCAATTCCGCTTTCCCCGGGCATTGCTAAGTCGATGAGAGCCGCGTCTAGGCTGTGCTCTTTCGCCAGCTTTTTGCCTCCGTCTGCGTCGTTTGCAACGTGCGCCGTGCCGCCGGCCTTTTCGACGATAGTTTTTAGCACTTCGCAGGTCATTTTATTATCTTCAACGATGAGCACATTTAGGCCGGCTAATCTGGCTTCTTCGCTGAGTTCTTCGGTATCTTGCTCGCTGACACCTTCGGCAAGCGAGTTGGCGTCGGCAAGCGGAGCCAGAATGGTGAAAGTTGAACCCACCCCTGGGGCGCTTTCAACATCGATGCGGCCGCCATTTAGTTCTACCAGGTGCTTGGTTAAGGACAAGCCAATGCCGGTGCCAACTTGATCGCGGCTATAGCTGTCATCCGCCCGTTCGAAACGATTAAATAGGCGCTTCATATCTTCTTTAGAGATGCCGACGCCGGTATCCTTAACGCTAATCAACGCCTTGTCGCCGACTATCTCGGCGTTTAGCGTCACCGCGCCGCCGCTCGGCGTGTACTTGACGGCATTAGACATGATGTTAATCAGCACTTGGCGAATATGACGCGGATCGACCCAGAGGTTTACCTCATTAAGATTTTCGTTAAGTTCAAGCGGGGTCAGCGCCACGCTTTTCCCGACAGCTGTTTGCAGCATCAGTTTGTGAACTTGTTTGAGCAGGGACACCAATTCGACACGCTTAGGCTCGGCGTCCTCCTTGCCAGATTCGATTCTTGAGATGTTAAGAATGTCGTCAATCAATTCTTTCAAATGCTCGCTAGAGCGCGTAATTGATTTAAGCGCCTCCGTCTGCTGATCGTTTACGTCACCAAAGACTCCATCAGCAAGTACGCTGGCGTAACCGATGATAGCTGTAAGCGGAGTTCTAAACTCATGGCTCATGTTGGCAACAAAGCGGCTCTTGGCTTTATTAGCTTCTTCGGCTCGGTTGGTCTGAATTGCGAGGTCGGCTGTGCGACGTTGAACGAGTTCTTCGAGGCGTTCTGCGTAGGCAGTAATACGTTCCTGAGAACGGGAGTTGGCGATTGCTACCGCGGCTCCCTGGGCAAACTCTTCAAACATTGCACTTTCGCGGTCGCTGAAGAACATCGGATTGCGAAAGCCAATTAAGAGGGCGCCGTGCGTTTCCCCTTTTATTTCAAGACCACAGCAGTGGATACAGTTGATCCAAATGTTCTGCAAAAAGTCGAGACCGTGTCCACCCTGCATTGATAGATCTGGAACGGAGACGATGCCGCCCAATTTGAGAACTCGGCCCAGCAGTGAGTCTGCCAGCGGAAGAGTGCTGGGAACGGCGTCAGGAGCGCATCCGTAATTACCGGCGATTTCGAGTTCTTCTCCCGAGTCCGATAGTAGAAACGCAAACGAGCAGTCGGCGCCAAATCTAAACGCCAGTTCTCGTGCTAATGTTTTTGAAATTCGTTTTAAGCTTACCCCAGAGGCAATCAGCTGGTTCAATTCATTTAAGACTTCTAAGCGATCAACATAGTGGCGTAGGCGCTTTGACAAGCGCTGACGTTCGAAAACCAACGCTATATGGCCGGCTAGGTCCGCTAAGCAGTCTCTAATTGTTTCACTTAGTCCTTCGGGGCACGCTACTCCGAGAGAGCCAATTGGCGCGCCTAGGCAAACAATATCGGTATATTGAAACGGCGAAGAGAGATTTTGCTGATACGCCCTGCGGTCGCCGTGCACGATCATCCGAGCTTCGCGCTCAGTTGTTGACTGTCCAGGCTCCGGGATGTCGATTTTGCCGGACCGAGCAACCATCGCTGATTGGAAAGGGCCGTCTTTGACATCGGCCGGAAGATATATGACAGACGCTTGAACTCCGGGAAGCTCGAGAGCCATGTCGGCCATGATGGCGTACATACGTCCGGGTTCTTCACCTGCCTCGAGCAGTGTTCTCAGCCGTGTGGCGAACGCGCGCCAGTCGACCTGCAGCATCTTGCTGGAAGGTTCAGGCGATTCGGGCGAGCTTTCCGAGGTGTCGGATAGTCTAAACGTAAGGTCGTCTTTCATCGGTTGCCGGCTTTCTTTGAAAGGGATCTAGGGCGAATTCAATTTCGCGCATGCACAGTAGAAAATCGTCAGACTGGCGGGGATCCTTTAGGTAAAAAAGTGCCTGATAATAAAGGAAATTTGCCTTTATCAGGGGCAATTTCGGGCAGCGAAAAAACCTACTGCATAGGTGCGAAACCTCGCCTCATCATGTTCTCGGAAATGGCTCGAGGAATGGTGAATTGCAGCAGGTAGTCCGGCCCCCCTGCTTTAGAGCCGACGCCAGACATTTTTGCGCCGCCAAACGGCTGCCGCATAACGAGCGCACCGGTACATCCGCGGTTTAAATATAGATTTCCAACTCTAAAAGAATTCGCGGCAAGTTCGATGTTCTTCGGGCTGCGGCTAAACACGCCACCGGTCAGCCCGTACTCGCTATCCATCGCAATTCTGATGCCTTCGGCAAATGACGGAGTTTTAATCAAAGCCAGTACGGGGCCAAACAGTTCTTTGCGGACGATATCGTGGCCTTCCGGTAAGTCGGCGAAGACGACTGGCGGGACATAGTAGCCGTTTGGCGCCGAGGCGGAAGGCAGCCGACCTTCGACTACCAGAGTGCAGCTGCTTTTGCCCGACTCAATCGCTGCCAGCAGGCGGTCTTGAGAGTCTTTGTCGATGACCGGTGCTACGTATGTTGCTGGATCGGAAGCGGGCCCGACGGCAATGCTGTTCACTGCATGACTGAGCCGTTCGACAAATGCGTCGTAAACTAGCTCGTGGACAATAGCGCGGGAGCAGGCGCTGCACTTTTGCCCTTGAAAGCCAAATGCCGAATAAAGCACGCCAGATACTGCCTCGTCCAAGTCTGCGTCTGAGTCGACGATAATCGCGTTCTTCCCGCCCATTTCGATGATCGCCCGTTTTACATGTTCTTGGCCTGGCGCCACACTAGCTGCTGCACCAATGATATCGAGCCCTACCGACTTAGAGCCGGTAAAGGCAATCGTGGACACGCGCTCGCTGCGAACTAAGTAGCTTCCGATATCTTCTCCGATGCCCGGCAAAAAAGCTGCCGCGTTTTCAGGCAATCCGGCTTCAAGCAAAATATCGAACAACGCTGAGGCGATCGCCGGAGTTTGCTCTGCGGGTTTCAGTATTGTGCAGTTGCCGGTAACCAATGAAGCAACGAACATGCCGCATGGAATCGCCAGAGGGAAGTTCCACGGGCTGATTACAGCTGATATTCCCCGAGGTTCGTAGCGTAGCAGGTTTTCTTCGCCTGGATAGCTTCCGAGCTTGTGATTGCAAAAGAGTGAGAGCGCTTGATGTGCGTAGTAATTGCAGAAGTCGATTGCTTCAGCGACGTCAGCGTCGGCCTCGTTCCATGGCTTTCCAGCTTCAAGGATTATTAGGGCGGTCAACTCGAGCCGTCGTTCGTCCATCAATTCTGCAGCCTTGAACAAGACTTCGGCGCGCTTGTTTACAGGAGTCGCTCGCCAGGTGTCGCAATACTGCGCGAGACGATCAAGAGCCCGGTCGCAGTCCGCGCGGGATGAGCGCCCAACCGCAGCAATTTTCAACGACACGTCTTCTGGTGAGTGTGATTCGTCCCAGGTATCGTGTTCCACCAACTCACCGCCTATGACCGCGTGGATCTTGCGGGGAGTCTCGTTGACGCTTGAGCGCAGAGTGTTGATTTCAGATTTTAAATTTTCGCGATTTCTGCGAAAGGCGAAGTCAGTAAGCGGCACGTTCGCGAACGCAATTCGATGATCGCGAGTGAGATGTTCTTCTCCACTGTCCTCTTCATCTGGGACCGGCTTCTTAAGGAGAACTTTCGGATCTTCGTGTTCACGGAAGCCTTGGCGTAGAAATCCTTCATTCGAAGTATTCTCAAGGAGGCGGCGTACCAGGTAGCCCATACCGGGAATGAGCTCGCCAATCGGTGCGTAGTCGCGAACAAGAAACCCTCGCTTGGAAAAAGCTTTTTTAATCGGCTCAGCCATACCGTAAAGTGCTTGAATCTCGAATTCGTTTTTATCGACTCCCATCAATTCAGCCGCCTTAGCCGCATGAACAAGTGAGCGAATGTTGTGCGAACCGAAAGCGGGCATAATTAAGTCGCTTTCTTCCAGTAGGGTTAGGGTCAAGCGTTCGTAACAGGCATCGGAGGCTGCTTTTTCCTGCCATACTGGGATAGGCCAATCACGCTGTTTGGCTAGAATTGTTTCAGTATCCCAGTAGGCTCCTTTGACCAGCCGGACTGCAATAGGAGTGCCTCGTGAGCGTACCCAATCAATTAATGCTGCGACGTCGTCTTCAGTTCGACGCAAATAGGCTTGAAGAACTAGTCCGCATGAAGCGTAGTCTTTGAACTGAGGCAGCGCTAAAACGCCTTTAAAGGTGTCGATTGCAATGTCTGTAAAAGGAGTGTCCTCCATATCAAAATAAACGAACGCACCAATTTGTTTGGCTTTGGCGAGGATTTCGGAACTTCTCTCAACAAGTGTGGCAACGGAACGCTCGAAGTTAACCGCCTTAGCCTGTGAGTATAGCGCTGACAATTTGACTGAAATATTGATCGGAGTTTTTTCACCGCGATGGCCCGCGATTATTGGCGAGCTTTCAGGCCATTTGGGCACCTCGGTAGATAGTGTATCAAGCAGCTCTAAGTAGCGGTCGAGGTAAATGCGCGCTTCGTGCTCACTGACGCAAGCTTCACCGACGAGATCCACTGTAAAAGCCAGTCCGTCCTTGCGAATCTTTCGCAGCGGCTTTAGCGCAGATTTTGGAGTTTCTCCAAGAATGAATTGCTCGGCCATCGAGCGTACCTGGCTGCGAATAAACTGAGCTGCAACTTTGGAAGTAATCGACTGCGGATCGACGTTCATGCCCCATTTGAGCAATCCGGGAATACGATGCTGAGCTGATTCAAAGTACTCCTGAGCGTGGCGAACGACTTCCGCCGATGAACGCAGCGCCGGAAGCACGTCAACAAAACGGAAGAGGCTGATTTTAAAATCCTCGTCCTCCATGGCCCAGTCCATTAGTTTTGCCGAGCGGCCCTGCTGGTCGAACAGCGAGACGGGGGTGCTTTGGATTTCAGAGAACAGCTCCGCGCCGAAGGACGCGATCTCGGATTCAAGCTGTTTTTCGTCGACGGTAGGGCTACGCATACAAAATTTCTCCGGAAATACCCGTATAACGCTGAGAATCATATACCAGCAGCAGGTGCGTCGAAAGTGCTAGCCGTCGTGGAATAGATTCTAGTCAGCATAGTCTGGCGCGTGCTACAATATTTCGTGATATTGGGAGCTTAGGGGAGAACTTTAGGTGACTGCCTCAAACAAAGGCCAACGCAAGACGACTGCGTCCGTAGTAGGCGACTCTGTCGGCTTCGCGCATTTTCTCATCGCAAATGCAGTGCTGATTATCGGCGAGTTCAGCACCTCGTTTGGTTTTGTTTCCAAGCTTCATGGCGGGATGGAATTCGTCTACCGCTATATCGACACCCCAGTCTACTCGCTGCTTCGTCCGTTCGAAAAGCACTTTGCAACCGATCCGATGTTCACGTTCATTTTTGCCGAGCTGGTTATCGGGTTGTCGTCTATTCTTTACGGTGCCGTTGCTTACGGCATGGTTAAGATAGTCGCGGCTTCAGGCGATTAGAAACGTACATTCCCGCTAGCAGGCTTCCTTCCGCCGGATTCAATTATTTGGATGGCGCGCTTTTTTACTTTATTTTTAACGCCAATAACTTTGGACACGATCACTTCGATTCCAGGGCTGTAGTCTAGGCGATATGATCGTTCGATGTCGCTGTTGTGTCTGGTGTTAAGCCAGGCAAAAAAGCACGCAGCTGCGCTTAAGCCAATGATGGCCCAAAAAAACAGCTGTACAAGCAAGGTTGCTAACACGACTTTCTCCAGGTTTGTCATTCAGTAATCACGACAAACCCTAGACGCAAGTCGTCGGAGAAATATTTAATAATTATTTAGGGAGTGGTTTTAGGGTGGATCCTAAGGCTTTACGCTGAAATTCCGGCAGCATAAACGCCGCGCGGTGAATATATTCGTTGTAGTACTGAAATTCGATTCCGCTGGCAGCTACTCGAGACTCGTCGAAATCAGCAAGGGGGCAGCGCTTGTCTGAAGCGTAAACAAAAGACCACAAGCCTCCGGGGTAAGTTAAGTTCGAATAGTTGAACAATCGCGTGATTGAGAACTCATTGTTTAGGATGCTCAGCAAAGAGCGCTGCATTTCCTGTTCGTAATATACAGATTCCCCCTGGGAAACGACGATGCCGCCGTCGGCTAGGCAGGAGTGGACGTTTTGATAAAACTCCTTTCCAAACAGCGGTGCTGCGGGTCCGATTGGATCAGTTGAGTCGACTATTATCAAATCAAACTTTTCTTTGGTTTCGGCAACGAACTTAACCCCGTCGCCGATAGTGACTTGAACCTTTTTGTCGTTCAAGCAAGCGGAAGTTAGCGGTATGTGCTCGCGACAAGCGTTAACAACCATTTCGTCAATTTCTACCAGATGGCAGTGTTCGACCGAAGGATGTTTAATCACTTCTCGTACCGTGCCGCCGTCACCGCCCCCGATAACTAGAACGCGCTTCGGTTCGGGATGCGTAAACAGCGGGACGTGCGCGATCATTTCGTGATACACGAACTCGTCGCGCTCTGACACCATCGCCAAGCCGTCGTTGAACAACATTTTGCCGAAGCCAGCTGACTCTACCACGTCGACTTTCTGATATTCGCTGGTCCCTGAAAAGAGAGTGCGCAGAACTTTAAACCGGGCACCTACGATATCGCGGTGGCGCTCCTCGACCCAAAGATCTAATTCAGGTGTCGGGGTGGTGTCGCTGCTCATTTTCTCTCTCCATGAATGTAAGTTGTAGAGTAGCCGCAGCCCAGCGTGCGGCTGTCTGCCTTTGATAGTTTGTAGTCGGTGCTTAGGCAGCTAATAAGCTCGTGCGTTACCGCTTCGTCATATTGAAATAGCAGCAGGTCAAAGCGCCCTGGCTGGCACTTTTCAAGCACTCGCTTAAATGCATGCAGGCCGCCGGGTGCGGCCAAATCAAAATTCGTCTCAAAACTGGCGTAGGAGCCGTTGCTCTCGGGGGTTACGTGGACTGTATAGTACGACTCGCTAATTAACGCGTTTAGCGAATAACCCTGCGGCTCAAAAATGTGGCGGTCAATCAGGGCGTTCTCAAATAAGTCGTCGAAGCCGCGCTCGGCATCCGGGGAAATGTCGTGCATTAGCAGTTCTAGGGTGTTGTCGTCTGAGTCTGCATCATGCGGCTTGTTCAGATGGAACAGTTTAATGCAGTCACCGTTCGGATTGCCGAATTCAACAAAGGTGCAGGGTACGAGTGCTTTGATTCTCTCAAAATCGTTCTCGAACTTTGTCACCTGTGCGTGGGGAAAGTTCTCGTTCTTGCGCTCGAAAATAAGCGACTGTATTTCCTGGGAGTCGAGGTCTTTGAGAATCATTTCCAGCGCGGCGGCGAGCGTGGTGCATCCGCAGGTGATCATCACTACTCGGCGCTCGTAAACAAACAAACTTGATTCCGACAGCAGATAAGCGTCGAGGTAATCATTAGAAACCTGGGAGAGAATCGTCGCGCTAGCTGCCCCAACAACAGAAGCCCAGTAAGCTTGTCCGCGCGCGCGAAGTGATGGGCCGCCGGGAGAGAGCAGCAATTCGAACTTTTTCTCTGGTCCTTCAAATCCAATAGTCATTGTGGAAGCAGGTTTTATAGTAGTTTACGTGGTTTATCAAGGCTCCTGGTGGTGTCGGGGCTCAATCGCGCGTTATATAGCTGTAAGCGAGTGGACAGCGGTGTATTTCTTGGGGAAATTAAGCTGAGAATCAGCGTGCTGGGCGAAGCGAGGTTCGGGCATTGGAATTGACAAGAAACTTTGTCGGCTGGAACGAGCCATTTTTGAAAGCGGTCGCGCGTCTGCTGCTTGAAGAGTGGGGCGGCGGCTCAACGGCGGATATGCGCGATGTCTATGTCGTTCTCCCCGGTCGTCGTGCTGCACGGAGGCTTGAAGAGCTTCTGGCGCAGGAGTCTGATTCTACAAATCTGGCGCTTTTTCCACCGTCGTTCATTACCCCAGGTGTTTTGCCCGAACTGCTCTACGTCTGCGAGCGCGAGATCGCCACACCAGTGCAGGAGATCCTGGCATGGCAGATATCGATCGGAAGGCTGGATGCAGGCGAGCTCCGAAAATTGGTAAAGCTTCCTGCTGATTCAAGACTTGATTGGAAATCCTCCCTCGAATTAGCCGAGTGCCTTGCGTCGCTGTGGCGCGAATTGTCGGCTAGCTGCCTTAGTTTCGATGATTTAAGACAGGTCTGTCGGCAGCAGGCTGGAGAGGGCGAATTTGCTCGCTGGACTGTCTTGAGCAGGCTGTTTGAGGATTACCAGGCGACGCTGGAGGAGCGATCTCTGGCGGATACCGGGAGCGAGCGAAATAACTCTGCGAAAGACGGTGGAAAGTTTGAGAGCACTATTGTTCTTGCTGGCGTGGTTGATCTGCCGCAAATTCACCGCAATTTATTAGCCGCTAATGCCGGTCGCGTTCAGTCGTATGTATTTGCACCTGAGAGCGAGGCGAATAGATTCGATGACTTCGGCTGTTTGTTGGTCGACGAGTGGGCGGGTGCGCCAATCGATTCCACTCAAGTAAGTTTGCGAACTGTTGATACCACGTCGCAGTTGGGAGGCGCCGTCCGTGCTTCAATCATTGATGCAGGGCGTCCTCTCGCGCGCTCAGAAATTACAGTAGGTGTTGCGGACGAAGAAATGCTGCCGTTTTTGCAAGCTCAGCTTTCCGCAGCTGGGGTCGATGCCCACGCCGGCGCAGGCAATCCGCTGTCGACGAGCGAATTGGGCAAGATGCTTAGAGCAGTGGCGGCCTATGTTTCCCATGATTCGTTTGCCAACCTTGCGGCCTTAGTGCGGGTTCCGGCGGTAGAGCAGTGTCTAAGAACCGCTGAGGGGATTCCGTCTGCTTGCGCGGTCCTGGACTCCTATTACCGGTCTGCTCTGCCAAGCGGTGTTGATCAACGCATGCGCAAGTCCTCGAAGACTCAGCCGGTTGTTGCAGCGGTCGATGCGCTGTTTGCATCGTTTTATGCAAGCGAAGCTGAGCCGATCGATTACTGGTCTACGGAACTTCGGGCGCTGCTGTATCGACTCTACTCCAGCTCTTCAGAAGAGGAGCTTAATTCCAGCTCAATTGACGCCTTGAGTGCGCTGGTCACCTTGATTGCGGAGATTGAGGATGCGGCATTTGAGTCGTTAAAGTTAACAGCTGCTCAATTTTTGAATCTGTTATTGCTGCGAAGTAAGTCAGTGATTTTGCCTGAACCTCAGCAGTCTGATGCGGTTGAGTTACTGAGCTGGCTGGAGCTCGCACTTGACGATGCGCCGATTGTAGTTGTCGCGGGGCTTAACGAACCAGCACTGCCACGCGCATCGGTTGCGGACCCGTTCTTGCCCGACTCTTTCAGGCAAAGCTTGGGGTTGGTTTGCTTCCGTAGTCGCTGGGCTCGAGATGCCTATTTGTTTCAGACAATGCTCTTCTCCAAGGAGCACTTGGGAGCAATTGCGCTTAGGCGCAGTGCAGATGAAGAATCACTTGCGCTTAGCCGGCTGTTGGTGTCGATGGACGGACCGGCTCAGGCGCAGCGGATCTCTTCGTTTTACCAACAAGGAACCGCCGCCGGAGATCGCAGGTTGTTCTTTGATTCCGAATCCAGCGTCGCCGCTTATCAAGCTCCGGAGCTTAAACCCGCTGTCGGCAAGCGTTTAGTGATGAGTGTCACAAGTTTTCGAGACTATATCGAATGTCCATACCGTTTTTATTTAAAGCACTTCTATAAGCTGGCGGTGCGTGATGACCGCGCGCTTGAGCTCGATGCGGCTAATTTCGGGACGCTAATTCATGCGGTGCTCGAACAGTTTGGCCGAAGTGAGGCAGTTGACTTTACCGATGTCGCGAAAATCGGAGGGCAGTTGGAAAGTTTGCTTGACGCAGAGATGCTGCGCAGGTTCGGTCGTAAGCCGCAGCCGGCAGTGTTGGTGCAGGGGCGACAGGCTCGGTCGAGGTTATGGGATTTTGCCGGTTGGCAGGCGCAGCGCAGGCAGAGTGGCTGGAGAATTAAAGAGACAGAAGTCAGCGTAACAGAATCCGACAATGTGCAGCTCGCACTAAGCGGCGGAGGACTGCTCGTGCTCACCGGCAAAATAGATAGAGTTGAAGTGCATGAGCGAACAGGCAGTACGGCTCTGCTCGATTATAAAACTTTTGCTAAGCCAAAAACTCCTCAGCAAGCGCATCAAGACTATGACGGCTCGTGGATTGATTTGCAGCTCCCGCTATACGTCGAGTTGATGCAGCATCGCGATGTTTCGTGGCCTGAAGAGCTTGGTTATGTGTGTTTGCCTGCAGCACGACTTCCACTTGAGAAAACCTTAAGTTTGGCGGAATGGTCGCAGGACGATATCGCTGACGCTAAACACCGCGCTTGTCTGATCGCGGAGGAAATACTTGAGGGGCAGGTTCCGGAGCCGGTCCTGCTTAGCAGTAGGTTTGATGACTTTGCTGCAATTTGTGGGGAAGGCATGCTTCACGATCTTACAGTTCAGCTGGAGGAGGTGGAGTAGTGGACAGCCATGCGCAGGTAATCAGAGCTAGTGCCGGGACAGGCAAGACTTTTTCGCTGACCAACCACCTTATGTCATTGCTGGCTCAGGGCGCACAGCCCGAGGAAATTCTTGCGACTACTTTTACAAAGAAAGCTGCTGGAGAAATTCTCGAGCGAGTTTTTAAGCGTTTATCTGCGGCAGCCCTGGACTTAAATGAAGCGGAAGAACTTAGGCGGCACCTGAAACTAAACAGCTTCGACCAAGCAGCGGCGGCCGAATTGTTGAAGAAGTTGGTTGTTGAACAGCATCGCCTGACGATCTGTACGCTTGATAGCTTTTTTATCAAGGTTGCGCGAGCATACTCGCTAGAGTTGGGGCTTCCCCTTGCCTGGCGGATTATTGAAGAAGTTGCTGCGCACGAAATGCTGCTTGCAGCGATTGGGGAAGCAATTTCCCGCACTGATATAGACGTCCTTTCGGGATTGATGGCTTTGCTGCACGACGGCGAAGTGCGGCACTCGGTGCACGGTGCGATTGAAGGTGATATCAGCCGGTTGTTGTCCGTTTTCCGTGAAAGCGGAGCAGCCGCTTGGAATTCACTTCGGGTGCCGAAAGGACTGTCCAAGGACGAGCTTTTAGCTTGTATTGCCGCGTTAGAGAGCCTGCAAATGCCGCTGACGCAAAAGGGTGAGCCAAACAAACGCTGGATTTCAGCTAATGACAATGCGCTAAGCTGTGTGCGTGAAGGCGATTGGGTGAAATTTATTTCACAGGGTTTAGCGTCCAAGATTATTGAAGGAGAAAGTGCCTATTTCAAAGTCGATATCGGCACGAGTGTGCTTGAAGCATATCAACCGCTAATCAAGCATGCTTCATCTGTTCTGCTGCGGAAGCTTAAGGAGCAGACTCTTGCGACGCTCAACTTGCTGCAGATGGTATCAGAACATTTCGAAGCTTTGAAGCTAAGCTCGGCGGGACTTCGCTTCGATGATGTAAAATACTTGCTGTCTGAAAATTCCTTAACTGAGCACGCTGCAGACATTTATTTCAGGCTCGATTCGCGAATTAAGCATTTGCTGCTGGATGAGTTTCAGGACACGTCTCGCAGCGAGTGGTCTGTGATTAGGCCGATTGTTGAAGAAATATTGTCGAAGGCGTCTGCTGAGAACAGCTTTTTCTGCGTTGGTGATGTGAAGCAGGCGATTTACGGCTGGCGCGGCGGAGTGTCGGAGATATTTAACGAGTTCGAAAGTGGTAAGTGGGAGCTCGAGCACGCAAGGCTGGATGTAAGTTATCGTTCTGCGCCCGAAGTGATCGAGGCGGTTAATGCCGTGTTTAGCGAGATCGAACAAAATCCAGTTTTTGCAGAGTCTCCGGAAAGTATTTCAGGTTGGGCCGCTGATTTCACACTCCATCAAACAAAGCTAACACAGCTTGCGGGGCGAGTGGTTTTAAGAACACTTCCAGAGCCAGTCGAGGACCCGGAACAGGAGGCCGCAGCCGAAATTGCGCGCTGCGTTCAACAAATCGTTGAGGTAGCTCCCGAGTCTAGCGTGGCAGTGCTGGTGCGCAGGAATCGCATGATTCCGCGAATTATGATGGAGTTGAAGCGATTGCAAATTGATGCGAGCGAAGAGGGCGGCAATCCCGTGCACGATTCGCCGTACGTGGCGATTGTCCTTTCACTAATCGAGCTTGCAGATTTTCCAGATAATACTGTCGCAGCGTTTCACGTTGCGACTTCTGAATTGGGGAAAGCGCTGGGCTTTAAGGATGCGAGCAATTCTGAAGAGCGGCTTCGGTTTAGTTTTCAACTGCGTCGTGAGCTCGGATCGAACGGCTGCGGCAAGTCGGTGTTGCGCTGGTGTTCTCTGCTTGCTCCGGTGTGCGGTCGACGTGATCGGCTAAGACTTGAGCAGCTGGTGGAGTTGGCCTTTCGCTTTGAGCGCGATGCTGGAAGTCGTCCGAAGTATTTCGCCGACTACGTACGTTCGACTCGCGTTGCACTGCCGACCGGTTCTCCTGTTAGAGTGATGACAATTCACCAATCTAAAGGCTTGGAGTTCGATTCGGTCGTATTGGCTGATATTGATACTGTGTTAGGCAGCGGAGTGCAGCGATCTGGCGTGCTGCTTCATCGAGCGGACCCTCTGAGCGAGCCGGACTGTGTTGTGCGTTATCCAAAGCGCGAGGTGCGAAGCTTAGTGCCCACGCTCGTCGAAATGTACGAGCAGGCGTGTGCGGAGGAGCTGCGTGAGTCATTGAGTGTGCTTTATGTCGCATTGACCAGGGCCGTGCATAGTCTGACGATACTGATTCCCTCTAGTAAAAACCGGCGAGGTAATACCTTTGCGGATGTTCTTGTCGGTGCCTTGGCGCGGGATGTTGAGCGAGCGCCGGACCGTGTCCTCTACGAGAGCGGCTCTACCGACTGGGCTCGAACTTGGCAAGGCAGCAGCGTAACACCCACTGAACATCCTGACGCGCATCCTCTCAACTTTGCTACGGCCGCCGCGCCGCGCCGATTTGAGCGAAAGCGAGCTTCGCTTGCAGCGCGTGGGGTAGAAGAGGTTTTCGCCTATGTTGAGAACCGTGAAGCAAGGCGTCGCGGCACAGCGTTTCATGCCATGCTTGAGCACGTTGAGTGGATAGAGGACGATTTTACGTCCGGTCAACTTAGTGCTGCTGTGCGGGGAGTGCCAGGTGGCCTGGGGGCATTTGCCGAGGAGCTATTTGCTGTTTTGAGCAAAGGAGAGATGAAGCAGGTTCTTTCGACTGAGAGGTATGTCGACTGGAAGGTTGACCAACTTCAGGTGTTTAACGAATTGCCGTACTCAGTTTTGTCTGGAAGCGAGCTGCTCAGCGGTAAGATAGACCGAGTTGTTGTTGGATCCAATGGCGGCATAGCTCAGCAGATAGAGATTCTAGATTACAAAACGGGCGGGATACGCGAAGAAGATCAGGCTAAGTACGCCGCGCAAATGGAAGCCTATCGCGAGGCAGTTTCGCATCTGTTTGCCTGTAGGCCCGACCAAATTGCCGCAGGCTTGCTGTATCTAGATGAAGGCCGCTTCATTAAATATTAGCCACTTAGGCAGTGGTGGAAAAATCTCTGAGCGTGTTGGTAAACCAACCGGTGCTGAGTGCCTACTAACTCTGTGATTCATGATGGAGGAATAGAGGTGAAGTTTCTGCCGCTAGTTGTAACCTTGTTAATCTGCCTAGTGCCCCGCATTTCCTTGGCCGACGCTAACGAACATAGCATCATCGTCGATGGGCGTGAGCGTGCCTATCTCCTATTTGCCCCTCCGAGGCCGCAGCGGTTGATGTTGGTTCTTCACGGCGGCGGCGGCAATAAAGAACGCATGGCTAAGACGAGAATCCATGAGTCCGCAATGAGGCAGGGATATGCGGTGGTGTATCCAGATGCTGTGAGCAGCCACTGGAATGACGGCCGCAAGGATCCAAATGTTCCTGGCTGGAAAGAGCGGCCGGACGATATAAATTTCCTGCGCCTGTTGATTGCGCAGATCGAGTCGGATCTCAAACTTACTAGCGGCAAGGTTTACGTAACCGGCCCGTCAAACGGTGGAATGATGACCTTTCGCGTTGGCTGTGAACTTTCTGACAAGTTGTCGGCAATAGCGCCGGTAATAGCGTCAATGCCCGAAGATTTTGTCGCGCAATGTCGACCAGTCAAGCGTCTACCTGTGCTGATGATCAATGGCAAGGACGACCCGCTGGTGCCTTATGAAGGTGGGCAGGTTACGGTATTTCGAAAAAAGCGCGGTCTGGTGGTTTCTGCGGAAAAGTCGCTAATGTTCTGGTCTAAGCACAACCACTGCAGTCAGGACAGGGAGACGCAGCAGCTTGCCAAAAAATTTCCGAAAGACAGCGCCAGCGTCGAATTGACACGCTACAAAGGCTGCGATGGGGCTGATGTGTCGATGTATGCCGTAAACGGCGGAGGCCACCGCTGGTTTGGCAATTCGCAGGGTCCAGAGCGGCGCTGGGCTAGGTGGTTTATGGGCGAGACCACCAAAGAGCTCGATACAAACGACGCGGTCCTGAAATTCTTCAATCAATACTAAGCTTCAGGAGTGACGGTTCGCCGCAGCGATGGGCTTAATTAGCCCAGAGCTGCGGTTTTTTGTGCGCTTATGTGTGGGCAAAGAAGCGTCGATAACTATAAGTATGGAGAACGCTTCTACCGAACAAGCAGGCAAGGCGCAGGAAGGCGAGGATGAAGTCCGGGCTCTCGACCTAACGGGTGTTGAGCGGATAGTTCGCGGGCGAATGCCGGGTCTGGAGATGGTCTATGACCGCTTTGTTCGTGCGGCGAGGGCACAATTTTCTCGACAGTTGGGTGTTAACTGTTCTGTGGAGCTTGCCAGTCTAGGGCAGGAGAAATACGGTCCGTGGCTGCAAAAGTATAGCCCGCCATTATGTGCACATCGGATTTCAATTAAGCCGCTCAAGGGTTCCGGGGTGATCTTGTTCTCGCCCCTGTTAGCGTCGCAACTCGTGGACTTGCTGATGGGTGGTAAGGGGAAGTTTGCTTCACCGAAGCGTGAACGAGAATACTCCGACATAGAACGTCGTTTGCTTGCCAAGTTTATCTCAGCGCTCCTTGAAGATTTCGGTTCTGCTTGGGAGCCTATCGCAAGGCTGCAGCCGAGCTATCAATTGATGGAGAGTTCCCCTCAGGCACTCAGTTTGGCAGCGCCGACCGATTGGGTTTCGACTGCTAAAATTAACGTCGAGTTGTTAGGAAGAGTGTCGGATCTAGAGATTGCGCTGCCGGTGTTCAGCTTGAGTCCCCTGAGAGAGAAGCTTGAGGCGGTCGGGTCAGGTTCGACCGCCGAGGCCGATTCGGCATCGCAGATAAAACTTAAGGAGCACTTAGCCCGAACTGAAGTTAGTCTATCTGTGGTCCTGGCCGAGGGGAAAATCACCGCACGCGAAGTGTTGAATCTCAAAGTCGGTGACGTTGTTGAACTCGGCGTCTCCGCTGACGAAGACGCCACGATAAAAGTTGAAGGGAAACCAAAATTTCGTGCAAAGATTGGGGCACTTCGAGGCAGCCGCGCCGCAACAGTAACCAAGAAAATTTCTTAAGCTTATCCTACTCTGCTACCGCTGGGGTAAGTGCAGAATCTTGTTAAATTGACAATTCTATGACAGATTTACCCGCTCTAAGTCAGGAGGGAAATTGATATGTCCAGTGCTTTGCTCGCGGGTGCAATGCCCAGCAAGGATCTGACGAAAGCGCTAGTTGCCGGCGAACTTTCAGCGGAAGAACTGCAGGAGGTTGCTCCGCAGGCCCTATATATCGCAATTCAGCAGGCAGGTCTGGAAGCGAGCCGAGCAGTTTTGCCAATGCTTAGTTCCGATCAGTATCGAGCGCTGCTTGATTTCGAGGTTTGGAACATCGACCGCGTTGACGAGGACAAGCTGTGGGACTTTCTTTCTACGGTTGATGAGGAGAAGACGCTTGAGCCGCTCGGTCAGTTTTTAGACAATGTCGATCACGAACTTTTGGCGATGATTGTTTCAAGGTACGTCGAAGCGCAAACGTACGAGGAGCCAACTGACGAGTCGCCGGGGAAATTTTGGCACACTCCGGACAGGGGTTTCACGTGGATACATTTTAATACGGAAGACCCGGAGCGTTACCGCTTGCTGGGTAGAATAATGGCAATTATTTTTGCCGCTCAGCCTGAACTGTTTTACCAGCTTATCGCAATGCCGATGAGCGCGACTCCAAGCGAGCTGGAAGAAGAAGCCTATCAGCTGAAAATTCGACGTTTGGGCGATATCGGTATTCCGGAACATGCGCAGGCGGCCGAGATGCACGCTCCGCTAAACGCCGAACTTCTTGCCAAAGAGTTAGATAGCCTTGCTCCGTCGCGGTATTGGACTCGCGAAGGTATTGTAGCGCTTGCCGAAGGCGCGCAGCGAATCCAGCCGCTCTCCTCGATGATCGACGAGGTGCTTGGGGGAAGCGGCGCAGATGAAGCTCAAAGCATTGTTGACGAGCTGACCTACATCGCCAACTGCAGTGCGGTTTATTTTAGTGTTCCGTTTCACGACCATTCGTTGCTTAGCCTGCATATTGCGAAAGTCCATGGCGCGATTAATGTCGGTCTCGAGCGTATTGGCGAACTCTGTTCAGCGTCTTTCCCGGATATTTTTTCGCACCTCGGTTTGGCTAAGCTTTATCGTGCCGGATTGTTTGAATTGTTCGGTCTGCGGGACACAGCCGCCAATATTCTGCGCCGCATTGAGTCCGTTTCAGCGCAGCCAGAGGCGGAGCAGGCCGCAGAAACAATATTAGCCTGTGTGCGAGAGAGCTTTCCGCTCCTACCGATGTTTTTTACCCCACAAGGCTTCTTAGCAGATGAGGCGGGCAAGCTTCCGGGAGGAGTGAAAGCTATCACTTCGCTTGCAGAAGTGCGCGCCGCCAAAAATCTGATAATCGAGGAGTTCGCGTCTTAACAGCCGCCGCCAGATCCTCGTCTAGGCGGGGAAGGCGGGTTGTTTTGCGGTCGCCCGCAGCCCGAGCCGATACATTGTCCAGGACGAATAATTGTTGTTCCGCGGGTATTAACTCCGGGAGCCTGACGCGCGATGTCGGCGCAGCTTTTCCTGCACTGATTTTCCATTCCCGCGCGCACCTCCGCCCGGTCCTCTGGCTTCATTCGCGGTGCGTTAAGGTAATACGGCTGCATACACGTTCCCATGCAATCAAACTGTGGGGCCCCAGTTGAGGTCGGCTGGGTAGGGTAAGACGAGCCGCTTGGCGGATGTGGATGAGTTTCCGCACCGCCGTAACCTCCCCCGCGTGTTCTCCAAGGGTCACCCGCCCAGGCTGGAGGTGTAGTTGCCCTGGTCCGATCAATTGCTGCAGAACCCGCGGACATCGCATCGCCGAAAGTATTGCCGGCATTTGCGGTATTGGGTGCGGGTGGAAGGATTAAGTCTGGTCCTCCGATTGCGGGTGTCCCACCAAGGATGCCCCCAGCGCCGGCTGTTTCAATGTCGTCGAGAGCAGGACCAGCGACTCCTCCCAAGTCGATATCGGTGTCGGGTCCATCACCGAAGCTGGGAGAGCCGACTCCGACGTTGCCTCCAACTGCCACCATTCCACCCGGATTAGTCCCTCCAACAAGTCCTCCTGGCGGAATTCTCGGTTCCTGTCTTGCGGTAGTAACCGGCTGTTCAACGCCGCCGCCTCTGACTCCAGGAATTGGAATCGCATCAATTCGTCTAAGCAGGGCGGCTATGGCAGACCTATGCTCGGGGAAGCACTCGCTGTTTTCATTGAGAGTGTTTGCAGATGCTCGAGCACGCACGATGCCGCGTTTGAGAGAACTAAGCTCAGGCGGAGTCACAGAGTCTTTTGCGCTTAAGCTGCGGCCCTGCTGCGAAAGCGCTTCCACCTGACCATCCAAGGAGCTGATTTTGCTTAGCACAGACGCTGAAGTTGGAACGCTGCCCTGCCTGCTGCGGGCCTGCTGCATTAGGTTATTACGCTCTGCGGGGTCGGCATTGAAATCTGTGCACGCAAATAACGCTTCTGCCAGCTTTTCTGCCAATGTTAGGCTGGCTATGGCTTCGGCGGGCCTGCAAGTTACCTGCTCTTTGGCTTGCGCAATCAGCGAGCTGTAACTTCCTCGGCGAAAATCAGAGATCTTGGCCTCGAGCTCACTCAGTCTGCTTCTAATGCCCGGAATCTTGCTATCGTCCGGAACGCTTGCCACACATTCGGGACCAAGTCCTTCAATTTGCTGCTTCAGTGACGCTGCTTTTGCCAGTGCATTGTGCGCAGCCTGGACGGCGCAATTTGTGACCGAAGAGTCCGCAGTGTTTATCGCTTCGTTAAGTTGAGCGACCAATTCGCCGGCCGCGCCGTTTGATTCGCCACCTACGCTATTTTTACGCTCTTCGGCTCTGCGTGCAATTTCGTTTAGGCGGCCCGGCTCCTGTTTAAACTCAGTGCATGCGAAGAGAGCGTGCGCTAGTTTGCGGGCCTCTTCGACGGTTTGAAGAGCAAGCTGCGGTGAGCACTGGAGCTGCGCTTCTGCTTTAGCAACAAGAGCTTCGTAAGAGCTCTTGTCGAAGTTTTCCACCTTGCTCTGCATTTCGGAAGCTCTAGCCTCAATCGCCGCGAGGCCTCCTGCTTCGGGGACCTTGTCTAAGCAAGTCTGACTGACGCCGGCGATTTTGTCGGCAGTGCCCCGTGCAGTATCTACGGCCGGGACCCCCTCTTGTAGGTTGCAGGAATCGATTAGCGATTCCGCAACCAGTATCTCCCGGGGAAGTTTGGCCATCGCCGCCTGCGTCGACGCAATAGTTGCCGGCCAGGTTTTTAGCTTTTCGATTGCTGCCGCTGCACGTGCGCCGTCCGGGGATGCTTTTAAACAGATTAAGTCTATATCGAGTGCACCGGCGTTTTCGGCCTCTCGCTTTGCAGAATCGAGGTCGCATGCGGATTTAGCTGCACTAAATGCAGTAGCAATGGCGGTAACTTCAGCCAAATCGCTGGCGCGCTGTGCATCTTTCTCTGCAATCTCAACAGCCAGATCTGCAAGGTCTTCTACAACGGACTTGACGCTGTCCTTTTCAGCGCAGCTGGCTTGAACTCCTCTTAGCGCGTCTATCGCGGCTAGGCCTCTATCTTTCTGCTGGGCCGCGAGCAC
Source organism: Bdellovibrionales bacterium (assembly GCA_020434585.1). GTDB lineage: Bacteria > Bdellovibrionota_C > UBA2361 > SZUA-149 > JAGRAN01 > JAGRAN01. The sequence goes on along the minus strand of JAGRAN010000009.1, from coordinate 41,997 downwards.
GGTATCGCACTGCGGGCCGCTAAGTGATGTTCGCCCAGCTCTTGCAGCGGCTTCGGCGGTGTGTGGCAGACCTTCGATTTGTTCAAGTCGTCGCTTTGGATCAGTTTCCGGGTCCCAGGCCATGACCTGTTTGATTTTTTCTCGCGCTTTGTTCGCGGTGCCTTGCAGTACCAGGGTATCGAGGCATTTGTTAGTAAGATTAAGCTGCTTGAGTTTCTGTACCGAGGCCGTGATCTGTTGGGCACTGCACTCAGCAACGGCAGTTTCAAACGCAGGTATATCGTTTTCTAAAAATCCACGAACGATGCGCAGCAAGCTGTCTCGTCGCTTTTCGATTGCCTTACTGATCGCTTGGCGTAAATCAGGCTTTGGTGGTTCGCAAACTGTGCGAAGCACTTTGTTCATTTCTTCTTTGATTTTCTCAGCCTGCTCAAATTCACAGAGGGATACTTGTTCCCGAGCCTGTTCGTACATCTCGCGAATAGCAGTTTCATCAAAATCTTTGTCCTGCGCAGCTTCAACCTTGGCGAGCAAATCTTTTGCCTTTTCCTTCTCCGCGTCGAGTTCAGGACTTGAGCCGCAGTGGCCGCTCTCTTCCCGTCCTTGGGAGCGCTCCCAGAAGCTTCGCATGCCGGATGTGCGGCCGCTGATTTTCATGTCTATCACTGACTGGGAAAGCTTGGCAGCTTCCGAAAGCTCCCAACAGCCTGCAAAACCTTCCTTGTTTGCAGCGCGGTCAAAATAGCCTCGTGCTTTTTCGTTTAGGGTTTTTGCTTGTTTAACGACATCTCCAATTTTGCCGCCGATGTCGCGCTCCCACGATGCAATCTGCTGTTTAACTCGAGCCAGTTCGCGTTGATACTCGGAATCTAACTGCGACTTGCAGGCATCGACTATGTCGCTCGATTGTTTGATCGATGCGAGATTCTGTTCTGCTGTTTTAAGTTCGGCCTTGGCTCCGTCAATGTCGCAGCTGTCCTGAAGCAGCTTAGTTAATTGCTGATCGCTGGGAACGCTGCGAATCGCCTGCCTGATGACCTCGATGCTGCGCTTAGCGTCCTGGTATTTGGTTTTATGTTCGTTGAATTTGTCACGCCAGTCGCTGTCGGAAATTTCCTGCTCGAGCTGTGAAATTCTTGATATGTCCGGATTAGGCGAAGCGTATAACTTCTGCAGCTCTTCGACCTTGCGTAGTCTTTCAGGCTCGCTGAAGAAGCATTTATAGCGTCCGGTTGACATTAAGTGTTCAAGCCGCTCCAGCGCCTCGTCGCCTCGCGACTTGCGGGCTAGAAATGACAGGCCTGCATTGCCTGGGGGCTCGATTATGTCGAGGACGCACTTTTCTCCGCCGCCTTGCACCAAAGCGAGGTCTTTTTGAACGCCTTCTTGGTCGCTGCGCCACTTGTTAGTTCCAAATCCGACCTGACTGTCGTCGCTGATATCTCGGGCGAACTGCGCCGGGGTGAACTCCTCCCCGCACTTGCCCCATTCCTGCTTCGCAGCGAGAAACTCTTTCTTGATTTCGGAAGCTCGTCGTAAATTGCATTCGCGAAGAGCCGCAGTGTGCTGATCGCGGTAATAGGTGTATTTGTCTTTGACGCTGTCCTTCTTTGCCCGGACTTCTTCAATCAGTCGCTTGTGCTCAGATTCAAATTTCTGGTGGTACTCTACCAACATCGACCGAAGCTTCTCACCGCCGGACTCTGATTCCTGAAGACCGTTGTAACTGTCGGCAAATTCAGAATCGAAGCCCTTCGAGGCAACTTTGGAGTAAACTTGTTCGATCGATTCGGTCTTGCTGATGTTGACGCCGTTATAGTTGCCAATGTCCTGCAAGCCGTAGAGGCCGCATAGAACTTGTTTCTCAAACCAGGCGTAGTTTTCCCGAAACCTTCCAAGGTGTCGCTGAGCTTCGCCGATAAAGGCGTGAGTTTTATCCTCCATGACATCGGGGTTGCATTCTTTCACCCCTTCAGCCAGAGCTGGTTCAATCTTCCCGCGCCAATGATTGAGAAAGTTGTCTCGAAAAGTTTCAAGATCCTGAATTGCAAACGCCAAGTTTCTGCCACGCTCGGCAACAGTCTTCGCCGCGTTTGAAGCTAGGTGAACTGGCTCGAAGCCACTCAAATTGCCTTGTTTTAACTTTTTGCGAATAGATACTGCATCCGTGGCGAAAAGCACTAAGTCTACTGCCTCATTAACCGCTGCCGCGAAAGCTGCTCGTGAGGCGTTATTGCGAGGGTCGCCGTTGTAGCCTTTGATCGCAACATTGCCTAGACATTTGACGATGCGAATATAAGTCTCAGCGTCCGCAGCTGCCGCCCCGGCCATTGCTGCTGCTCCGGCGCCTCGCGCATTCATAATTGCTTCGAGGTGATCGCTTACGGGCATGTCTTCAATCGCCAGGAAGATGTCTCCAAGAGATTTTACATCGCGTTTCGACATGAAGCTGCTTACGGCACCAAATTGCTGCACTCCGTAGACTTCCTTGAGGCAGTTGTTTACCAGCGCTTCTTTCACGCGATTCCAATCGACAAGAGTCTCCCAGTAAGTGTGTGGGCACTCGCCCCAACCTGAAGGTGGTTCTGGGTATGGAATTTTGGCAATCCAGGAATCCTGGTCGTGCTGACTTGGGCGTGCGAGGGAAATCTTTCCGCCTTTGCTGCGGCCGAACTTTATCGGGGCTGCGTCCGCCGTTGCTGGGATCAGGGCAGCAATTGCGATCAGAGCAGCGCAAATGGGCGAAAATAGGAATTTTACTGCGGTAATACTTTTAGCCACGGTGCCCGGAACTTGCGCCAGAATTGAAATTCACCTGAGGTCGGCTTATACTACGCGAACGCTAGGAAAATGTCGAAACCCCCGTACGGGTCAGCACGGACAGTAGTGAATGATGTTCCAGGCCAAACTTTTCAAGCTGATTTTCTTGCTTTTGCTGTTTTGCAGCCTTAGTGCGTGTGCCGGTCGGCGTGGGGCGGGATTGGTTTATCAACCGACCAATGTCAGCGAACTGCCCAGCTCTGATTTTACCATTGCTGTCGTTCCGTTCACGGACCGCATCAGTGGAGTGCCGCGAAAGGGAACCTACTTTTCCGATCAAGTTGCCTACGGGCTGCTGAAAGATCTGCGTAAGAGTGATGCGGCGAAAGTGGTTCACTTTTCCCCGGAAATGCTCGGTACATATGACTTAGTAATTGACGGCACAATCAATTCTCTTTCCGACATCACTTACAGAATTCAAAGCCCCTATAAGGAGTTTGCTGCTGTAGTAATGCAGTACACGGCGAATGGAAAACCCGACTCTGAAGAACAGCTCGACGTTTTTCGCTACTTCACCAAGGCGGCCCAGGAAAATAACGAGGCTTTCTTGAAAGAAGTTGCTCCGGCAATTAAAGGCCTGATGGATGCTCTACCAAATCTTAAAACGGTCAGAACGTTAAGGTACTATTACACTTTTGATCCGGAGCTTGAGACTATACTGCGGGTGCGTGCGAAGGAAAAAGCGGGTCCACGCCGCGGTTCACCATATTATCAGCGCCTAGTTGGCGAAATTAAACGTCGCCAGACAATGCTTGGTAAATATCAGGCGCTGGAGGAAGACGTCGTAGGAAAGAAGCAGAATGTGCGGCTTAAGGCACAGGAGCAGAGAATTCAACACATTCAAAACTTGGGTTCATACGAGCGCCAGCTCGAGGAGCATGAGGCTCAGATTGACGAGATGAACTCCTCAATGCAGATGAGCCAGGTGACGGGTGCGATAGTTTCGGGCTTGATGCCTACGCTTCAGGCGCTTGGCAGCGCAGCGGCTGGCGGAGGAGGCGGATTTGGCACATGGCATCGCGAGCATACGCTTCAAGCCTTGCAGGATACGTCAACTGCACTGAGTGCGGCTCCTAAAGTAAATTTAATTCAAAAACCGGACTACACCCCTTATTATGCGAATCTAGAGCATAAGGCTTATAATCTGAAGCAGCTCAAGGTTGATCCTTTCGCCGGAACTCAGAAGGGATCGATACTTGAAATGCGTAAGCGCTTCCTGCAGCAATACAACTCGAAGATAGTCCCGCTCGACGAACTGCGTTAATCATTCGGCATGGTCAGATTCTGCGCCTTGGCCGCGATGATGCCGGTGCCTTTTCCTTTCGCCTTCAGCCCCGCAGCGTGGTGAGTCGGGGTGCTGTGAACAGACTGATAGGTTTCAATGATTTGACCCTTCGCAAAGTCGGTCGAGGATTAAACCGAAGAATGAGTCGTTCGTCGAAACATACAGCCAGCCAAGGTGCGAAAAGCACGAGCGGCAATTAGCTATCTGCCAACTGTAGCCAGAGAACCAGGTGAATTCCGTGGTTGGGCTGCCTTCGATGATGGAGCCTGGGGCCTCGCTGAAGCATGCGATCTGAAACAATATTCCAGCGGGATTGGCGAAGGCGTGCTCGACTTGACCGGCCCGGGAGCAGAGCATTTCACGGCTCGCGATGCCAGCTAGGCAGCGGCGACAAAGAAAGTCGTAGTGCAGCTTGGAAGTGTCTGAATCGTCATCGAATTCAAGTTCGGCGACAGGCTGGAATTGTTGTTTCTTCCGCAGTTCAAGCATGCCGCTAGTCTGATTCAGGGACATATAGGCCTGCTGCAGTTCTTTGCCAGTCGTGCGGTGCCGGATTCACTAGAATCTTTTTCGCGTCAAAGGTCAGTCCACGAATCATAGAACCGGTGTTGTGAAAACTGATGTTATTAAATTTGTAATCTGAAAACGGAGTATGAGTGTGCCCAAAGTAAATGTGAGCGACATCCTTTAGAATATCGGGGTCGACATTGAAAAAGTATTCGATGATTCTTTTACAGACGACTCGTTTGGGGTTGAGCAAGTAGGTTGATTTATGCAGTCCCAGCGTGCAGGCGCTCTGGTAAACATGTGACATCAGCTTGCCGCGGCCCTGCTCCTCATCGAAGCGCGCGCGATATTTCAGCAGGCGGTCGTGGGTCATGTTGCGCCCGTGTGAGGCGTCTCCGTGCAGAAACAGCGAGTCACCGAGTCTCGCGTAGAACGGGTGCCAAATTAGGTGCTCGTGTTTGTCGGCTAGCAGCTCAAGCTTGCTCAGGAACAGTCGGCCGCTGTCGTGGTTGCCAAGGACGAAATGGAACTGTGTGTGTGGGAAGCTTGAGACGAGGTCATCGAGCCATGCAGCAGCTTGTTCGACAGTTTCTTCAACTGTTCCCAGAGTTGTCCAGCGGAAATCGAAAATGTCTCCGTTAAAAACAAAGAGCTGCGACTGACTGACTTTGTCGCGGATCATACCCAGCTGTTTCTCAGCAAAGGACCGCCGAGAGAACAAGTGCAAGTCAGAGATTACGTAGCCGTGTTTGTGGTCGCCGCCGGTATTCATCGAGCACTAATTATAACATATTAGATGCTTGTGCACGCTTAGTTGTAATGCAGAGCATAACTATGCTAGTTACCAGCGCGGCAATTAGGGGGTACGGAACATGAGCGCGAATTCAAGCTACAATCCCATTTCGATGACGCTTCAGTATTTGAAGAACTTCATCAAAGACAGAAATGTCGCGTCGATTGCGCCGACGACCCAAGCTACCGTGAAGCGCGTTTGCCGCGCGATAGATTTCGACAAGGCAAAAGTAATTGTAGAGTATGGTCCAGGCGGCGGTGTATTTACTCGTCATCTGCTGGACTGTATGTCGCCTGATGCTCGGCTTGTCGCCGTCGAAAAAAATCCTCCTTTCGCGCAGTCGCTGGAGAAGTCGATCAATGACGATCGCTTAATTGTGGTTTGCGATGGAGTTGAGCGAATTAAAGAGATTCTTGTTCAGCACGGCATAAGCCAGGTTGATTATATTATTTCAGGAGTTCCGTTCTCCTTTTTCTCTGAAGACGTGCGCCATCAGCTGATAAAGGACACTAGCTCCGTGCTTGTCCCAGGGGGGTTATTCTTGGTCTACCAGGTAAATCCGGACGGACTGGCAGAACTCTTAAGCACTGCCTTCACGGTCGGCAAGCCAAAGCGCGAACCGTTTAATCTTCCACCTCTCTGTATTTACACCGCTGAGAAAGCAGCGGCACCGAATTAGAATTCAATCGTTTCGAGATATTCTGCCGGGGAAGCTTCCCAACCGAGAGTTGCTTGAACGGCGCCGGCAAATTCAGCACTGGCTTCCGGCTCACCGTGGATTATTTTGGTGATTGACGGAGCACCGCTGCAGCTTTTTAGCCAGCGCAGCAGCTCAGATTGATCGCCGTGCGCAGATAAGCCCGAGACCGTTTCAATTGTTGCGTTGATCGGTACATGTTGGCCGAAGATGCGCACCTCTTTTGAGCCGCTCTGAATTACACGTCCACGGCTGCCTTCCGCCTGATAGCCGACGAACAGCACTGTCGTCGATTCGTCGTCGAGCCAGTTTTTCATGTGGTGCAAAATGCGACCGCCTGTGACCATGCCGCTGGCGGAAATGATGATGCGTGAGCCTTTCATGAAGTTGAGGCGCTTTGAGTCTTCGACTTTGCGGCAGAATGTGGTGTTGGCAGTCAGTAGAGGCGTTTCGCCGTCAGAAAGGAGCTCTGAAGCCTCATCGTCATAATCGTGTTTGAACTGTCGGTAGATTTTTGTTGCGTCAACTGCCATTGGGCTGTCCACGTAGACTGGGAGAACGGGGATGCGTCCAGCTCGTTCAAGTTCGCCCAAGTAGTACAGCAGGTTTTGAGTTCGTCCGATTGCGAACGC
>JAGRAN010000009.1:0-35170 GCA_020434585.1 Bdellovibrionales bacterium | reverse complement strand
GTCGATTCGCAAAGCAAGACGTCGCCGAGGTCGGCGCCGCAGGGATCTGGTAATATTGGCACATCGTATCTGCCAACATCGCCCGAAAAAGTAATTCGTCTGCCATGGACGTCAACTGTCAGTGAGGTTGCGCCGAGGATGTGTCCAGCGCATAGAGGTAGAACGGAAATCTTGTTGAGTATCTCTGTGGGAGTTCCGCGTTCGATCACTTTAAGCTGCTGCAGGGTCTGTTTAACATCGGCGGCGGTATACAGAGGTTTTGCAGGCGAGTGCTTGGAGGTTCCGTGTGCGTTTGCGAAGCGAGCTTCTTCTTCCTGAAGATGCGCGGAGTCGGGCAGCAGGAGTTCTAGTAGTTCGGCTGTGGCCGGAGTGCAGTAGATTGGGCCTTGATATCCGCTGCGCACGACAAGCGGAAGGTAGCCTGTATGATCGATGTGAGCATGCGTCAGAACAATTGCTGAAAGGGAGCGCGGATCAAACTTTGGCTTGTTCCAATTGCGCAGGCGCAGCTCTTTTTTTCCTTGAAACAGTCCACAGTCAAACAGCACTTTGTCTGAGCCGACTTCGAGCAGGAACTTCGAGCCCGTAACTGTCTGGGCAGCTCCGTGAAATGTTAATCGTACGCTTGGCTTAGAACCCGGCACTGCACTCAACTATTGTTAAAGAATGTCCTGCGCAGCCTGGAGCACGTCGATATAACTGACGATGCCAACCAGTGCGCCATCAGTGGCGTTAGTGACAGGTATTGCTCCAACTTTGTGCTCAACCATTAGGTCGATCACTTCGCTTACTTCGGCAGAAGGAGGGACAGACAGTACATCGCCCTGCACTATATCTCCGAGTCGCGTTTCGAGGCGCGAAAAAGGATCGCCGCCGGTATCTAGTTCTCTGTCGAGGGGCAGGGTGAATTCTTTAAGGTCTCTGTCGCTAAGCATCCCGATTAGGACACCTTCGCTGACGACGGGTAAATGACGAATGTCTGCGTCGTGCATCGTTGAAAGCGCTTCGCGAATGCTTTGATTGGTTTCGACCGTCAGCGGTTCGCTGGTCATGATTTCTTCTACAAGCATGGGAACAATCCTCCTTGTAAGCGCTTTGCTGCTAAAAACTATTACGTTTGCCCTGGAGCTTTGTCAATTATATCACTCTTCGCCGCTCCACCTAGTCAGGCCCTGGACTTTTTTTCCTTTGCGTACGAGCGAGCAGCCGCCTTGCAGGCGTCCGGTGTGCACGTCAATGAGTTTGATTGTGACAGCCTGCGTCAAATCCTTAGGGCAGCTCACTATGTAGACGAGGGAGTAGTCTTTGTATTTTCGCGTAAAACGCAATCTGGTCACTGCGCGCTGGGGCAAGACAACCTTTTCTCCGGGTGCAAGCATTCTGCGGAAACCGCTTCTAGCGCCTTTTACCTCTACGCTGTCTATCACGAATTCATTATATTGTTTGTCTTGAATATCGTTTCGAATTAGCAGGTGCCCGGGCGGTCCGCTGTCTTCGCTGCAGGCGCACATCCATAGCAGCAGCAAGAGCGCAACGATATTTACCGCGGCTACGGATTGCTTCATTTCACCGATCCTTTGATATTTGGCACTAACGACGAATGAATTAACCTTAGCAGACTAATGGACTGGAGCCCGACGAACAATTTGGTAGCATGCGAAAGGACTTAGCACTACAATTCCTGCAGTAGCTAAGGAGTAATTGTTAGTATGACTACACATATGATGATCGCGACGGTTGCCTGGCTGCTTTTCAGCGCCGCGTACGTGCTGCGCACTCGCCGCATGATACACATCGCTCTAGCTAATTCCGCAATTCTCTTGGATGTAGCGCTTGTTCTTCAATTGCAGGTGAGTCGAGGCGCCGTTCAAACTGCTGCAAGTTTTTCTCTGGCGGTGCTTCCTCAGATTCATATCCTTATGTCGTTGATAGCACTGCTGCTTTATTTTCCGGTGCTATGGCTTGGATGGAAAATGGTGCTGCGCGGTCCGTGCGCTAGAACCAAACTCATTCACATCAAGCTAGCCATGGCTGCGTACCTGTTTCGGACGCTCGGTTTTGCGTTCATGTTTTCGATGTGGCGCTTTTAGCCGGTCGGACACGCGAATACCTTTCATTTCAATTCAAGTTTAGCTCCACCTGTTAACGAGGTGCGGGATTTCAATTGTTAAAACCATACGGATATACTTGCTTTTACTGAGCATTGTTTGTCGATCGTTTAGAGATTGTTTGAGTTACAAGATCGCCTTTTTGCGAAAACCATGTTGAGTGCAGCGCATCATGATTGGTAGTGGAAGAGAGCAAGCTTTGGAGAAAGTGGCAGTTTTTTGGTTATGGATTGCTTAGGCGCCCCACGCAGCTTACATTTTATCCCAGCCCCGAGCCTCGGACGCTTCGCCGACAAAATTCCCCACATAGACGCTGATGGTTTCATTTTCGATATAAATACCACTGTCTGCAGTCCGCGGGATACTGCTTCACGTGAAAATCTGAGTAATTTTATTCGCGCCAGACGCCCTAGCAAAGAGGTGGTGGTAAGAATTTCATCGCCGCGAGCCGATACCTTTGAGACCGATCTGGACTTTGCCCTCTCGCTTTGCCCGGACACTTTGTTCGTCTCTAAATTAGAAAGCGACGAAGAAATGCGCTTCCTGGCGGGCAAGCTTCAAATGGCGGAAACGCGCTGTGGCCGTCCATTATCGCTGTTTATCTCAATTGAGTCGCTAAGAGGGCATAATCGGCGAGACAGTATTCTTAATGCGGCGGACTGTATTTCACTTTACGTTGTTGGCTACGAAGATTTGTCTTCGAATATGGGAATAGTTCGACCGAGCATTAGGGAGTCCGGCCCTCTGCGTAGAGTGTTGGAAGCGAGCATCAAGAGCGCCCACAGCGCTGGCGTTCCAATCGTTGATTCAGTGTCCTTTATGTATCGACCGAATGAGCTGGCCGCGTTTCGAGCTGAGGTTGAGTGTGGCAAGGAACTAGGCCTTTGCGGCAAGCTCTCTGTCCATCCTAATCAAATTCCTGTTATTCACGAGGTTTACGATCGACCGTATCGTCCACGAGTTGGTAAAATCCGCACAGAGCGTCGTCAAGGCGCAAGCTCAGACACGGCGTCTCAGCTAAGCGCTTAAGCGCACCAAGACCTGACCCTGTTCAACTGCTGCTCCCGGCTCTGCCAGAATCTCAGCAACTGTGCTAGCAGCACCGGCGCACAAGGTGTGTTCCATTTTCATCGACTCAATGACGCAGACAGTTTCTCCTTCCGCAACGGTGTCGCCCGCCTCTACGTTCAGACTGATCAATTTGCCGGGGAGAGGTGAGATTATCGCGTGGGCGCTGTCGGCGTCCTCGCCGGAGTCGGCGTTCTTTGCCACAATCTGTTCCACGACAAGGTGTTGTTGGAATGCGAGCAGTTCAACTTTGGTGTGAGAGCGAACGTTGTCATTAACCACTCGAAAGTGAATTGCTTGCGGACCAGCCTTATTGATGGCCAGCATTAATTCGACCGAATCGGGTGAAGAGCTCACTTGGGCTTGAATCCGGTCCTCGTCAACTTCGAATTCCCAGCAGCCGACAACAGTTCCGCCGCGCGGCGCCTCGACGACCCTGGCACTGACTACATAGCTGCTTGAGGTAGCTGCGCTGTAGATTCCCAACTGTTCGAGCGGTTCGTTCAGACGTGCTCCAGCCTTGGCAGACTGGACAAAGATATCATTGTTGATTTGCATGAAGCGCTTCACGCGGACGACTAGAAACGCACACGCAGCGGCTTCGAGCGTCGGGCTGTCGTCATAGCAGTCGGTAAGGGCTGCAATGTTTTCATCAACATAGGTTGTATGAGCAAGGCCAGAAGAAGCTTTTGGGTCCTTAAAGAGCTGTTCGAGAAATCGAATATTGGTTTCGACGCCGACAAGCTTAGTTTTGTTTAAGGCCTCCAACATTTTGGCCAGCGCGTGCGGCCGGTCACTGGAGTGGACTATCAGCTTAGCCAGCATCGGGTCATAATTGGTCGTGACGGAGATGCCTTGTGCCAAAGCGTGGTCTACTCGAATCTCCGGATCTTGTGGAAAGGAGAGAGTTTCGATTTTGCCGACAGTCGGTAGAAACTCTCGTCCCGGTAGTTCGGCGTAAATACGCGCTTCGATTGCGTGACCGCTTTGTGTCGCGGGGAATTCTATTTGTGATAGGTCTCCGCCGCCAGCAACGAAAAACTGCAGCTCCACCAAGTCCAGTCCGGTTGTTGCCTCGGTAACTGGGTGTTCAACCTGGATGCGGCAGTTTGCTTCGAGGAAGTAGAACGGGTCGTCGGGATTCTTGCTCGCAACCGGTAAAATAAATTCCATTGTAGTTGCGCTTGAAAGTTTGGCCTGCTTCGCCAGGGAGGCGGCGGCTTCATAAATTCTCGCACGCAGGCCGCTGCTTAGTCCCTGAGCGGGTGTTTCTTCAATTATTTTTTGGTGTCGGCGTTGAATTGAACATTCGCGCTCGAAAATTGTTTTAACATTGCCGTGCAGATCGGCGATTACCTGAACCTCGATATGTCGAGCGGGAGATATTAGCTTTTCAACTAAGAGGCGGTCATCGGAAAAGAACGCTTTGCCTTCACGCCGGGCCCCGGCGATCGCTTCCTTGAGCGCCTTTGCCTCGCGCACAGTGCGCATGCCTTTTCCGCCTCCGCCGGCTCGAGCCTTAAGCAGTACCGGTAAGCCGATCTTCATTGCAGCATTGATCAGTGTTTCGTCAGTTGAATCATCGCTGTGAAAGCCAGGGACAACGGGGACACCGGCTTTTTCTGCAAGTGCGCGCGCACTGTCTTTGTGGCCCAAACTGCGCATTGCGGCAGCGCTTGGTCCGATGAATGTTAGTCCCTGTTTGGCGACCGCTTCTGCGAATTCTGGGTTTTCGGCTAGGAAGCCGTAACCGGGATGAATACAGTCGGCCTCACATTGTTTGGCTGCAGCTAAGATCCTTTCTTGATTCAGATAGCTTTCGGAAGCGGGTGCTGGGCCAATCGGATAGGCCTCATGAGCAAACTCTGCGTGAGGCATTCCCGCGTCGGCCTCTGAATAAACAGCAACTGTCTTAATGCCTAAACTACGCGCGGTGCGCATAATGCGGACAGCAATTTCGCCTCGGTTTGCAACAAGTACTTTTTTCATATCACATTCGAAACAGTCCAAAGTGGCCGTGTTGAGCAGGGTTATGCGCGCAGGCTGCAAGGCTCATCCCAAGAGTGAGTCGCGTGTTCAGAGGGTCGATAATTCCGTCGTCCCACAGCCGAGCGGTGGCAAAATATGGAGAGCCTTCAGTTTCGTATTTCTCGGTGATCTTTTGGTGGTAGGCGTTTCTCTCTTCGTCGGCGTAGTCGACGCCTTTGCGTTTGAGTGCCTCATACTTAACGTCGGTAAGGACGTTCGCGGCTTGCGCTCCGCCCATGACAGAAATTCTTGAATTCGGCCAAGTGTAGAGAAAACGCGGTTCGTATGCGCGACCGCACATGCCATAGTTTCCCGCGCCGAAAGAACCGCCGATAATTAAGGTTAATTTAGGAACCCAGGCGGTGCTTACCGCGGTTACCAACTTCGCGCCGTGTTTGGCAATTCCCTCGTTTTCATACTGCTTGCCGACCATGAAGCCCGCGATGTTCTGAAGAAACAGCAGCGGCACCGATCGCTGGCTGCATAGCTCGATGAAATGCGCAGCTTTGAGTGCGGACTCGCTGAAGAGAATGCCGTCGTTAGCGACGATCCCGACGCGGTAGCCGCAGATGTGGGCAAAGCCGCATTTTATTGTTTCTGCGTATTGGGCTTTGAATTCGTCAAAACGTGAGCCGTCAACGAGGCGAGCAATAACTTCACGCACAGGAAACATCTTCCTTAAGTCTGTGCCGAGGATTCCATACAGCTCACTTGGATCGTAATCGGGTTCTTCGCTGGTTTGATCGGGCTCAAGGCGAGACGTGCAGCGCTCCGGGCCTAATGACGCCACGATCTCCCTCGCACGGATTAGAGCGTGCTGCTCATCTTCTGCGAGATGATCGCTAACGCCGCTGATCTTGCAGTGTACTTCGGCCCCGCCTAACTCCTCTGCGCTGACAATTTCGCCAGTAGCGGCTTTAACGAGCGGCGGTCCACCGAGAAAGATAGTTGCGTTGCCGCGAACCATAATCGTTTCGTCGCTCATTGCGGGGACGTAAGCACCGCCGGCGGTGCATGAGCCGAGCACAACGGAGATTTGCGGAATCCGTCGGCTGCTCATTAATGCTTGGTTGTAGAAAATTCGGCCGAAATGAAAGCGGTCGGGAAAAACATCAGCCTGCATCGGCAGAAACGCACCACCGCTGTCCACGAGGTATACGCACGGTAGGCTGTTTTCGATTGCGATTTCTTGCGCGCGCAGGTGCTTCTTCACGGTCATTGGGAAATATGTGCCGCCTTTGACCGCTGGATTATTGGCTACGATCATGCAGTGACGACCGCAAATCTTTCCAATACATGCAGTCATTCCGGCGCCGGGCTCTACGCCTTCGTACATTCCTAAGCCTGCGAGAGGAGCAATTGGGAGAATGCTTGTTCCCGGGTCGACTAGTCCGCGGATTCGTTCACTGGTGAGTAGTTTGCCTCGACTGCGGCTTAGTTCAATCGAGTCAGGCCGCTCGGGATGCTCCGCGCGGTGCAGCTGCTGCTCCAGCATTTCGAGCTCCTGTGCGTAGGCTTCGTGCTTGGCGCGGAACTCTGCTGTAGATGTGTTTATGTGGGAGGCAATCTTCGACATAAGGGATGTTGTATGTCACCGCGGCTGACGCGCTCAATACCCAATAGCGCCGCCTCGATCTTTTCCGAGTTTTGGTGTAAGTAATTCTTGCGTATCCTAATCGATTGATTCGCGAGGAGCCAATGAACCGCCCAATTTATTTACTTATGCTAGTCGTTTTTTCGGTGCAGCCCTGCCTGGCGCAGGTCCGTGAGGACTCCGCTTCCGAAGCTGACGCCACTCAGCCTCGATTTATGCTTAAGCAGGATGCTGATGAGGCAGACGAGGATGTTCAACAGCAGCCTGCCGCAGAAGACTTTGAATGGGAGCGATTAGTTGAACCCGCGGCCGCCGGTATGCCCCCGGTGATCGGAGACAGGGACCACGCCGCCTATTACGACTTTCAGGACGGTCAGACAGCGCCTTTCTACTTCACCATGAAGGAATAAAAAAAGGCACTTCGAATGAAGTGCCTTAACAAGAATTTTTGTGTTGTGTATTTTGAGCGCTTAGCGCCTCATTTTTAGCGCAAATCTATCTTCGACGTCTGCGGCGTCGTGAAAACTTAAATCTCTGTTACTTCAAGTTAAGCATTGCGCGGGCGACGTCTTCCGAGTCGACGTGATACGTCCCGTCGGCAACCGCCTTCTTTATCCGCTCAACTTTGCGCAGGCGCTCTGCTAGCCACTGGAGCTTGAGCAGAGTAGCTTTCCGCGCACGCTTGGGAGCGCGGCCTTCCTGCTTCTCTTCTTCAAATCTTTCCGAACCGACCGTTATGTTGTTGTTCTCAGCCGTTGTGCTCATCGTCTGTACCACCACATCAAGTGTCATTACTATCTACTAAAGTTATGCGCCAAAACTCGCTCTCTGACGCACAAATGACTAAACGGCCCGGAGACGCCAAAACTTAAGCGTTTTCTCCGAAAAAAAGCTCAAATTTGAACATTTTTTACATTACTTTAGTATTTACAGTGAGTTAGGACGTTCATTTTTTATCGGGCGATGTACAATTTTGAACACTTCACCGGATAAGCGGCTGGCGAGGCTCGATCGAGCAAACGACTCAATTATTAGCTAATCTCTTGAAATTGCAGAACTAATGCCGCAAAGCCGCTAAATTTGCCATGCCGGGAGCGTTTATTGCCCGCCAGACACCTTTATTTGGCGTTCAGCGCTTCTACAGCCGGGAGTGAGGAGCCCTCGAGCAGCTTGAGGAAAGCACCGCCTCCGGTTGAGACATAGCCCATCTTCTCCACGGCATGTCGCTCGTGGAGAGCGAGGTCCGTGTCTCCTCCGCCGACCACCGTAAGGCCTTCGCTGGCTGCAAGCGCATCGACGATTGCGTAGGTTCCGTTTGAAAAAGGCTTCATTTCAAAAGCGCCCATCGGTCCGTTCCAGATGATCGTGCTGCAACTCCCGAGCGCCTCAACGAAGGCGGTAATTGTGCGCGGGCCGATGTCGAGAGCCATCCAACCGTCGGGTATTGAATCGACATTGACCACTCTCGTTTCAGCTTTGGCAGAAAATTCAGAGCCAACTATCACGTCAGTCGGAAGAAGGAGCTCGCAGTCGTTGGTCTTGACGAATTCACGGACTTCGCGCGCGGTGTCGAGCAGCTCTGGCTCGTAAAGTGAGCTGCCGATGTTTAGACCATCGGCGGCAAAAAAAGTATTGGCCATGGCGCCGCCGATTAAAATCTTATCGGCTTTAGCCGCGGTGTTTTTAATTGCGGCAAGCTTAGTAGAAATTTTTGCACCACCGAATATGGCAGCGAGCGGCCGTTTGGGGTTCTCGAAAGCTTTGGCAAAAAAGTCCAATTCGTTTTCGAGCAGCAGCCCCGCTGCGGCAGAGTCGATAAAATTTACAATGCCCGCGGTTGAGGCATGAGCGCGATGGGCTGTTCCAAACGCGTCGTTGATGTAGCAGTCGGCAAGAGCGGCAAGCTGCTTGGCAAAGGTTTGATCGTTGCTGGTCTCGCCTGAATTAAATCTGAGGTTTTCAAGGAGCAGTACTTGTCCGGGCTTCAAAGCTTTAGCCATGGCGGCGGTCTCCTCGCCAACGCAGTCCGGAGCAAGTGCAACTTCCTGTCCCAGCAGCTCCCCGATACGCTTTGCGACAGGCGCTAGGCTGAAGCTATCGTCGTGTTCGCCTTTCGGTCGACCCAGGTGGCTGGCGAGAATTACGGAAGCGCCGTTTTTCAACGCAAGTTTAACTGTTTCAAGGGCCGCTCGGATTCGTGTGTCGTCAGCAATTTTGCGGTGCTCGTCGAGGGGCACGTTTAAGTCAGCTCGGATAAAGACCCGCTTACCTTTTAATTCAATTTCTGACATGCGCTTCATTAGGTCGTGTGCCTCCGCTATTTATATCCCAGTCGGGCAGTCGATGAATTCGAAGTCAATTTTGAATTTGGTCTTTAGCGCGTGAGCAACGTTTGTTACTCCGACTGTTTCGGTTGCGTAGTGGCCGGCAAAAACTGCGTTAAGTTTATGGTCGCGCGCAAAATGATATGCCGACTGGCGCGGTTCGCCTGTGATGAAAGTGTCAAACCCGTCTTCTTTAAATCGAGCTAAGCCGTCGGCCGCGGAGCCGGAGCAGATTGCGACACGCTCAGGCTTGGCTGGACCAAAACGCAGCGCAAGCATATCACTGCTGGCGCCGGGGAGTGCCGATAAGCGCTCGATCATATCGTCGAGTGAAAGCGATTTCTCATTCGTTCCTCTACAGCCAATAAGCTGCCCTTCATACGGCAAAACCGACTCAAGGCCGGCGAGATCGAGCATCCGGGCTAATGAAAAGTTATTGCCCCACTCGGAGTGGGCATCGAGCGGTAAGTGAGAAGCAAAGAGGCTAACACCATTTGTAAGAAGCACCTCAAGCAGCTCTTTGCGACTGCCGGTAACGGCTTCGGCCTTTCCCCAAAAAATACCGTGGTGGACTATGAGGAAATTTGCACCAATCTCTGCCGCCATTCTTGCAGTTGTAACCGCGGCATCTACGGCACATGCAGCTTTGACTACTTCGGAGCTGCCCTCAACCTGAAGCCCATTGAGACTGGCGTCAGAAAACGCTGCGTGGTCAAGGGCTTGTTCCAGGTAGTCTACGATATTGTTGAGTTTAGTCATGTTGATAAGTCTGATATTTGCGCCACGGCAGGCTAGCTCATTTGATGGGACAAAAGCAAAGCCGCGTTAAGCCGCGAGACAGCAATATATTGGGTGTATTTTGGCGATAATCCCGCTTCGACAAAGCTCTGGAGTGTTGCTATACGGTTGAGGTCCTACGGAGGGAGAATTGGTGAGTTTAGCGGCCCACTTACACTTCCTGCCCCAGGAGCAATTTTGTCGAAGGGAGGTCAGTTTTACAGTGTGTGCTGCGTGGTTCTCGAGAAGCAGGAGTCCGAAGCCGACTACGGAAGAAAGTGAGCGGCTTCAGCTGCCCGGCGGCCTTTGGACCAAATGTCCTTCCTGTACTTCGGTAATCTATTCCAAAGAGTTAGAGCGCAATCAAATGGTGTGCCCCAAGTGTGAGCACCATTTCCGGCTGTCGGTAGATCAGCGGCTGGGGCTGCTCTGCGATCAGGGCTCTTTTGAGGAGTTCGACAGCGAATTACGCTCCAGCGACCCGCTGGGTTTTCGTGATCAGCTTCGCTACAAGGAGCGTCTAAAAAAGGCGGAAAAGCGGACAGGCAACGCCGATGCTGTGCGAACTGGAAAGGGCCGGATGAACGGCCGCCCGGTCTTTCTCGGAGTGTTCGATTTCTTTTTTATGGGCGGCAGTATGGGCTCCGTTGTCGGCGAAAAGCTAACTCGCATGGTCGAGGCCGCCACCAAGGAGCGCAAGCCCGCAATTATTGTTTCTGCGTCGGGCGGTGCTCGGATGCAGGAGGGAATCTATTCCCTGATGCAGATGGCAAAGGTCAGTGCTGCAGTTGAGCGTCATGGCGCGCAGGGTCTCCCATATGTTTCAGTGCTAACGGATCCAACTACCGGCGGTGTGGCGGCATCTTTCGCGATGCAGGGCGACGTAATTGTTGCGGAACCGGGTGCGCTAATTGGCTTTGCGGGTCCTCGAGTGATCGAGCAAACGATCCGCCGCAAGTTGCCTGAAGGCTTTCAGCGAGCAGAGTTTCTACTTGAACATGGGATGGTTGACCTGGTGGTGCCTAGGGGTGACCTGAAACACTCTCTTTCTCACGTATTAGACCTATTGATGGGCCGTTAGTGAACAGTAGTGAGTCGACATGCGGCCGCTTGCGTGCGGTTGGTATCGGATCGGGAAGCAGACGCAGAGTGCTCTTAGCGCTGATGCTTGTCTTGCTGTGTTTTGTAAAGACAGCCGCGGCTCAAGTTGATCCGCCCGATCGCAAGTTTTTATTCTTCGAAGATCGCACGCACCCCAAATATCGCCCTCGGCCGCCTGCTGAGCTGACAGTTCAGGAAGCAGAGGCGTCAAACGTCACGCTCGGCGATACCCGCGTGCCGTTTGATATCGATGCTCCGAGTTTGCGGTTTGACGCGGCGGAAAACCGTATTTTTGCTGAAGGCGGGATGACGATCACGCATAGCGGCTCAGTGTTTGAAGCAGAGTCCGGGTCGGTAGCGCTGGATACCGGCGAAGCCTTTTTGGACAACAACGTTTTTGTAAGTGATCAATTAACCTCAATTACCGCTCAAGAAGCGATGATGAATATTGAGTCAGGGAAGGGCAGCCTCAACCATTGTTCCATCGATTATGCTGGAGGGATGTATCATTTCAAGGCGGCTCAAGTAGGCAAGTCCGGCGAAGACGAATACGATCTTACGGACGCAACGGCCACGACATGTGACTGTGCGGATTCCGAAGACTGTAATCCTTGGGAGCTTAGAAGTGACCGGGTTGAAATTACCAAGGAAGGTTACGGTAAGGCCTGGGATTCGACCTTGCGGTTTTATGATGTTCCAGTCTTTTACTTGCCGTGGATAGTCTTTCCTGCGCGAACTCAACGACACACTGGGTTCCTGCCCTTCACTTTCGGCACGGGCAGCGAAAGCGGCTTCAGACTTGAGACGCCGTTCTTTTGGGCGATAGACGAATCTTCTGACTTGCTGCTTACTCCCTTAGTCGACACAGGGACACGCTTTGGCACCAAGGCGCACTATCGCAATGTGTTTTCGCGAAAAAGCAATCTCGTTGCAGGCGGAGCGTATTATAACGAGCAGTGGCGCGACGGTGACCCCCAGGGGACTGATACTGTGGGCCTGTTCGATCCAACAATCGGAGAGGATCGCACAGCTGGTTATTTAGATTACCGCTATCGCTCGAATGTCGGAGACCTTCCGGTTCAGCTGATTGTGGACGGCAATTATGTCAGCGACGATCTGATTTTGCGCGAGATGCCGATGGACGAAATTGCAGAGCGCAATTCGCGTTATGTTAACTCCAGCGCGCTGTTTCGAACATTTTTCTGGGACACTTATTCCGCGGATCTGCGCGCTGAATACTCTCAGGCTCTAGTCACGGATGACGACTTGGTGTTTCAACGCCTTCCCGATTTGACCATCGGAGGGGGGCATCGGTTTGAGCCGTTTGGAGTGAATCAATACGGCTCTAAGTTTATTCTCTCGAACGAATTGACCGCGGTGAACTTCTCGCGCGTAGAAGGTTACGACGGATGGCGTTATGAATATATGCCTGAAGTCAGGATGCCGTTTCGTTTTAAGAACTTTTTTTCGTCTGAAGCGTCAGCATCGGTTCGCGGCACTCTTTACGAGCTTGATAACAATTACCTCCCTGATGACGGGAATGAGGAAACGGATCCCGTTGCGCTGAATAAATCCACTGATCGTTTGGTGCCGGAGTTTAATTATCGAATTGGCTCGGTAGTCGAGAAGACTTTTGATGTTTCCAGCGACAGTTTAGCTGCCCGTATCGCTGAGCTTGGCGGACTGGGCATTACGAAGAAGCTGGTCAGAATGAAGCATACGGTTAACCCAAGGATCAAATATAAGTACGTTCCTTACGTCGACCAGACTGACAACCCGCAGTTCGATTCGCTCGATAAGCTCGCCGAACGCAATGTAATGACTTTCGAAATCAACCAAAGTTTGTTCGGGCGCTACGACGATCGCAGCCCCCATTTGTATGGGATTGAGGAAGCGGCCCCCGAGATCGATGACCTTGGCGTGATGAGCGATCGGACACCGATAGAGCCGACACTCGGTTACGACGGTGCGTTTAGCGGAGGAGACGGAGCAGCCGGATTGCCGCCGCGTCCGACGATTCGAGAACTGGCTCAGCTCAGACTCGCTCAAAGTTTGGATATCAACGAAGCTCGCAAGGACGAGGATCCGGACCGGTCTGAATGGTCAGATTTGAAAGCAGAACTGCTTTTACTGCCCAACGAATATTTCCGCCTGCGCGGCGGCATGGATTTCGGAATAGAAGACCAGAACTTCTCGGCTTATTATGTTGGCGGGCAGTTCTTCGATAAGCGCGGCGATCAGCTACGTGCTCTACTGACATTTAATGATCAGAATGTACGACAGCTTGAAGCCAGTTTGCAGATGAATATGACACAGCGTCTCAAGCTGGGATATTATACGCGCTACGACGACTTGAATAGCGAATTTATCGAGAATCGCGTAGGGATGCGTGTGTTGAGCGCGTGCCGCTGCTGGTTGTTCGATGTCGAGTTTTCGGATCTCTCGAATCCGGATGAATCAAGGGTGAACTTCGCCGTAACTCTCGTCGGGCTGGGCGAGTTCGGCTCCAATGTCTACAGCACCGGCTCTGACAACAGTTAAACAAATCTGCTGAGTTAATAAATTAGGAGGATGTAATGAAAGGAGTAATTTTGGCCGGCGGTCTTGGGAGTCGTCTTCAGCCGTGCACACTTGTAACCAACAAGCACCTCCTGCCTGTCTACGATAAGCCGATGATCTTCTATCCGCTGCAAACGCTGATTAACGCCGGTATTACCGATATTTTGCTCGTAACGGGGGGTAACTACGCAGGCCACTTTCTCCGACTCCTTGGCAACGGAAAAGAGTTTGGTCTTAAGCACATCAACTACACTTACCAAGAAGGCGAAGGCGGGATCGCCGATGCGCTTTCGCTTGCAGAGTACTTCGCCGCCGGTGAGCCAGTTTGCGTAGTGCTGGGTGATAACATTATTCAAGGCAACATCGCCGATGCGGCCCGCGCGTTCCGGCACCAAGGTCGCGGCGCAAAAGTATTGTTAAAGGAAGTTCAGGACGCGCACCGTTTTGGCGTGGCGGTTGTAGAAAACGGGGAAGTAACAAGCATCGTTGAGAAGCCTAAGGAGCCGGTCAGCAACCTCGCTGTTACGGGCATTTACTTTTACGATTCGGAAGTATTCAATTTTATCAAACGGCTTGAACCTTCTGCCCGTGGTGAACTGGAAATTACCGACGTTAACAACATGTACTTGAAACGCGGTGAGCTAACCTACGACATGCTCGAAGGCTGGTGGACTGATGCCGGTACCTTTGAGTCACTAAATCGAGCCGCTAATCTGGTTGCCGAATCCGGCGCCAATAATATGGAGTTCTAGCAGTTGCTGCTGGGGGAGTTTGTATGAAAATCCTCGTAACCGGTGGAGCGGGTTTTATCGGCTCCAACTTTGTAAGATGGGTATTCGAGCGCGATGGCGCTTCGCTCGGCAGTCATCGGATTGTGGTGCTGGATGCACTGACCTACGCCGGGAACTTGGCGAACTTGGACGGCCTGGAAGGAAATTACGACTATCGCTTTGTTCGCGGTGATATCCGAGATGCTGATTTAGTGAGCAAGCTGTTCAAGGATGAAAAAATTGACGCGGTAATCAATTTTGCGGCCGAATCACACGTTGACCGTTCTATTCTCGATCCACTGGCTTTTGTAAGAACGAATATTGAAGGCACTCAAGTGCTGCTGAACGCCGCGCGAGAAGCGGAAGTCGAACGCTACCTACAGATTTCAACAGACGAAGTTTATGGCTCCCTTGGACCGACGGGGCGCTTCACAGAATCTTCTCCCCTAAAGCCGAGCAGTGCGTATTCTGCATCAAAGACTGGGGCTGACTTGCTGGCGCTTGCCGGTTATCACACCCACGGTATGCATACTATGGTCTCGCGTTGTTCGAATAACTACGGACCTTTTCAGTTTCCTGAGAAGTTAATCCCTCTTTTTATTACCAACGCGATGGCCGACAAGCCGCTTCCGCTTTACGGCGACGGCAAGAACGTTAGGAGCTGGCTGCATGTCGACGATCATTCTCGAGCGATTATGCTAATCTTGCAGAAGGGGCGGGCCGGAGAGGTCTACAATATTGGCGGTGCTCCCGAAAGTGAGAAAGAGAACGTCGATGTTACTCACGCAATTTTGCACCAGCTCGGAAAACCAGAAACGCTGATAAAGCCAGTCGAAGATCGTTTAGGCCACGACCGTCGCTACGCAGTTGACTACAGTAAGATTAAGGCAGAGTTGGGGTGGGAGCCGCAGGTTGCTTTCGAAGATGGCCTGGAGTCGACGGTGCGCTGGTATCAGCAGAACGAATCCTGGTGGCAGCAGATTAAATCCGGTGAGTATGAGACCTTTTACGAGGCTTACTACGGAGACAGACTGCGCGCATAACGGAGAACAACGCGATGGCGCTTAATCAACAGACAGTAATGGTTACAGGGGCAGCCGGAATGCTGGCGGGCGACTTGATTCCTCGTCTGCTGAGAGGTGGTTGGAGAGTTCAGTTGTTTGATTTGAAGCAGTCAGAAGTTGCGGGCTGTTTAGTTGCGGCATTGGATATCACCAGCTTTAAGGATGTAAGCAACGCCGTTAGCGACGTCAGCCCTGAATGGTTGATTAATTGTGCCGCGTACACCCAGGTCGACGCTGCGGAGTCGAATGAGCAGGCGGCCTTTGCCGTTAATGGCAGCGGTGCCGGTAATCTCGCGCGAGCGCTGTCCGACGTCGGCGGTAAAATGCTGCACATATCTACCGATTATGTTTTTGGCGGGCCGGACGGTTGCAGTGCCCGGCGCACCCCATATCTTCCGGAAGATAAGCCTGACCCCTGCGGGGTTTACGGTAAGAGCAAGCACCTTGGTGAAGTCGAAGTTGTTGAGGCTTTGCCTGAGAGTCATTTGGTACTGCGCACAAGCTGGCTGCACGGTATCCACGGGCATAACTTCGTCAATACGATGCTTAAACTTGCTAAGGAGCGTACAGAACTTTCAGTGGTAGACGACCAAGTGGGCTCGCCTACGTGGGCCGGCTGGTTAGCTGAGGTGATGGTAGAGCTGATAGAAAAAGATGCTCGCGGCACTTTTCATGCTACCTCGAGAGGCGGAATCAGTTGGCTGGATTTTGCCAGAGAGATTTTTAGAGTTGCCGGAGCTGAAGTTGAGCTTAAGGGCCAGACCACTGAAGAGCTGGGCCGTGAGGCACCGCGCCCTCGATATTCGACTTTGGATGTTGGAAAGCTCGAGTCACTCCTGGGGCGTCAATGTATTACCTGGCAGGAGGGCGTAGCCCGTCACTTAGAGGCGCTTAGGGCGTAGCAGTATCGGAATGTCGAACCTGTTTGTAGGACAACTATCTTCGGATGCCGCGGCAGTTGCGGTAATTATGGCCGGCGGAAGTGGAACCAGATTTTGGCCCGCGAGTCGCAATTCCTTTCCAAAACAATTTTTGTCTTTGGCCGGCAGTGACCGCAGTTTGATTCAAGCTACTTCGGATCGATTAAGACCGCTGGTTGGAGCCGACGGTACGATGGTCGTGACCTCGCGCAGTCAAATGCAGCTTGTACGTGAGCACTTGCCAGATGTTGCGGTGCTCGCGGAGCCTATCGCACGAAACACCGCACCTTGTGTGGGCTATGCAGCGCTGCGAGTGCTCGAATCAGTCGGCGATGTTCCGATGATCGTACTCCCTGCCGACCACTATATTCGCGAAGAGCAGGGGTTGCTGGAAGTTTGCCGTCGCGGTGCTGAGCTTGCACGCAGAAGGGATGTCCTGATTACAATTGGGATTCCACCCAGCAGCCCCGAAACTGGCTACGGTTATATTCAGGCCGGACCGCCGCTAACTTCCGAGGACAGATCTGTGCTGTCCGTGTCGAGATTTGTTGAAAAGCCGGACCGCGCTACAGCGGAGACTTATCTGGCCTCTGGCGACTATTTTTGGAACAGCGGCATGTTTATCTGGCGCCCCAGCGTGGTGCTTAGTGCCATATCGCAGCATCTTCCTGAGCTGGCGAAGTCTCTCGAGAAAATTCGACACTGCATGGGGAGCGGCAGCCCTGAGTCTGAGATCGAAGCAGAATTTGCCTCCATCGGACCCGTGTCAATTGACGTTGGCGTGATGGAAAAGGCCGAGAATGTCGCTATGATGCCGGGAACTTCCTTCTCCTGGAGTGATATCGGCTCCTGGGACGCTTGGGGTGATTTAATGCGGCGCTCAGGCAGTGATGAGCAGGGGAATGTGCTCAGCGGAGATGTCCTAGCGATTGACTGCAACAACCTTGTCGCGGTAGCTAAAGAACGGCTGATTGCCGCGGTAGGGCTGAACGATGTGATTATCGTGGAAGCCGGCGACGCTATTCTTGTCTGTCCGAGTTCTAGGGCTCAGGACGTGAAGCGAATCGTCGAAGAGATTAAGCGGGCCGGCAGGCAGGAACTCCTTTAACTAGGCCCATAGAGCCAATTGAGGTGAATAAACAATGAGTGATCGGGTTGCACTAATTACCGGAATTACTGGCCAGGACGGTTCGTACTTGGCGGAGTTTCTGCTGTCGAAAGGCTACAAGGTTGTGGGAATGGTTCGACGCTCTTCGAGTGAAAATTTCGAGCGCATTAACCATATTCGCAACAAAGTTCAATTGAAGCAGGGAGACTTGTTAGACCAGTTTTCTCTGATTAGTTTGATTAAGGAAGTACGGCCGCAGGAAATTTACAATCTTGCTGCACAGAGCTTCGTTCCAACGAGCTGGGAGCAGCCAGTATTGACCGGCGAGTTTACCGCGTTAGGTGTTACGCGAATGCTAGAGGCAATCAGGGCGGTAGATACTTCGATTCGCTTTTATCAAGCCTCCAGCTCTGAGATGTTCGGAAAGGTTCGTGAGACTCCGCAAACCGAGCTGACTCCTTTTTACCCCCGCTCTCCATACGGTGTGGCGAAATGCTACGGGCACTATATTACTGTCAACTACCGCGAGAGCTATGACTTGTTTGCCTGCTCGGGGATTCTGTTTAACCATGAGTCTCCGCGACGCGGTTTAGAGTTCGTTACCCGAAAGGTCACGGACGGTGCTGCGCGAATTAAGCTCGGTTTGCAATCAGAACTGCGGATGGGCAACCTCGACGCTCAGCGTGACTGGGGCTTCGCCGGCGACTACGTTAAAGCAATGTGGCTAATGCTGCAGCAGGACAAGCCCGAGGATTATGTTGTCTCTACAGGCGAGACTCACAGCGTGCGGCAGCTCGTAGAAATTGCGTTTAGTCGTGTCGGTCTGAATTACGAAGATCATGTTGTTATCGATCCGCAGTTCATTCGGCCAGCGGAGGTGGATTTGCTGATTGGCGACGCTTCCAAGGCTAAATCGGAGCTGGGCTGGGTGCCGGAAGTGTCGTTTAAGCAAATGGTTGAGATGATGGTAGATGCAGATCTCGAGCGTCTACGTGGTCAAGCGAAGTAGATAAGGCATAGGGAGTTTATTTCGATGAGATCCTTGGTTACAGGAGGATTTGGTTTTGTCGGCCGCCATTTGGCGCACCACTTAGTCAGCTGCGGCGACGATGTTGCTGTGACCTACCAGGCGGGAGAGGAGAAAGCGGATGAGGCGTCGATAAATTCAGGAGTTGCTCTGCCGAAGTCAGTTCAGACAATTGCACTGGACGTATGCGACAAGAAGGCCGTCAACGACGTAATCTCGCTGATGAAGCCCGATGCGGTTTATCATTTGGCAGCGAAAACCTTTGTGCCGGATGCGGAACGCCAGTCCAGGGACGTATTTGAAGTAAACTTGTTTGGCACTTTGAATATCCTCGATGCGCTGGTTGAAAACTCTCCCTCGACTAGAGTGCTGTTTGTTAGCTCCGCAGAAGTTTACGGTGAGCCTAGGCCGGGCTCGCTCCCGATCAACGAAGACACCCCGCTGCGACCCATCTCAATCTACGGCGTAACCAAGGCTGCGGCTGACGTTGCAGTGTTCAAGTATGCCAAGCGCGAGAATCTTCATGCTGTGCGCATCAGACCTTTTCCGCACCTCGGGCCAGGTCAGGGCGACCGCTTTGCGATCTCTAGCTTTGCGAAGCAAATTGCAGAAATAAAGTTAGGTCGCCGCGAACCTGTTATTTACGTCGGCAATCTTGAAGCCAAGCGCGACTACAGCGATGTTTCAGATATAGTGCGCGGTTATCGAGAAGCTCTGCTAAACGGCAAACGCGGAGAGGCCTATACCCTTTGTTCCGGCAAGAGCGTAGAGATCGGCGAAGTCCTGCAGCAGCTGATAAAAGTCGCTGAAGTCGACGTCGAAATCCAGGTTGATCAGGAAAGGCTGCGACCTGTGGATATTCCGGACAGCTACGGCACCTTTGCCCGAGCGCAGAAGGATTTCGGCTGGAAGCCGCGAATCGATCTGGAAGGAACGCTGCACAGCATTCTTGCTTACTGGCTCGAGAATATCGACAAATAGCAGTTTGCCGGGCCGCGATTAGGCCCGCTCTGCTCCCAGCATTAAATACGCGCCGAGGCAGCCCAGAAGAATGTTCGCAGACCATGCGGACGGGATGACTGGTATCAGCTCAGCCGAGCCAAGCGACATGCAGAACGCGTGAACGAAGTAGTAGCCGAACCCGATAGTTACTCCGGCGACGAAGCTGCGGCTTAAGCTGCCGGAGCGAGCGGGAATCAGCGCAAAGGGTAGGGCGATTAAAACTACAATTACGTTTACGAACGGGAAGGCAATTTTAGCTTCTAGGTCGACCAAGTATTTAGTCACCACGACTCCTTCACCGCGCAGACGTTCGATGTATTGCTTCAAGCCGCCAAAGTTTAATGTTTCAGGCTTGCGCTCTAGCTTATAGAAATCCTCGGGGTGCTCCTTAATTACCAATGGCAAGGTTGCGTACTTGGCGAGGCTCATGCTGCCCGCTGCGTCAAAAGCGACTTCGACGACTGACTTCATTGTCCAACCGATTTCTTCTCCCTTCCAGTCCACCTCGTTTGCGTCGATGCGTCTGTTGAGGACGAAGTTCTCATTGAATTCGTAAATGGTCAGAGCGTAGAGTTTCTCGGCTCGAGAGTCGTACAATCCGACATCGAAGAATCGGTTTCCTGCGCGAAACCAAAAATTAGCACGACTGAACGCTCCCTCTTCGAGCTTCTTTTTGATGTCAATAATATAGATTTCTTCTGAGCGCTGAGTCGCCCAGGGGACAACGGTTTCGCCCGCGAGAAACATTAGACCCGAAATGAGTAGACCGGCTGCAATTAGTGGACGGCATAGCCAGAATAAACTGATGCCACAGGCGCGCATCGCAGTGATTTCAGAATTCTGAGATAGACGTCCGACGCTGATTAGAGTTGAGACGAGTACAGCAACCGGGGTCATCGTATGAATGATGAACGGAATTTTGTAGAGGGAATAGCTCAAGGCTTCAAATACGGTTGCATCTCGTTTGAAAAACTCGTTGGAACGCTCGAAGAAATCAAAAATCAGAAACAATGACGTCGCTGCGAAAAGACAGAGAACCAGCGTTATCAAGAACTGACCGAGAAGATAACGATGAATAATTCGTGGTCTCACCGATTAAGCCCTCTGCTTTTCTGTGAGCGACTGGATTTTCTGCCGGATTGTCGCAAACAGGTGCCCCATTGCTTGGGTAATTGAGAGCCAGCGTTCGCTTTCCATTAGCTTAAAGGCTGCTAGCGAAGCTGCCGCAACGACCAGGTTCGGCACCCACATCAGAACCCAGGCGTTTTCGACAGACTTGCGGCTGGCTGCGGTGAGCAGCGCCAAGAGTAAGTAGTAGCCGACGATAACCAGAATACCGACGGCCACATTGAGCGCAGCGCCCCATGAGTCGCCACCTCGGCTGGGTTGAATCCCGAGTGCCATAGCGACAAAGGCAATGAATAAACAAGAGCTTGGCACTGCAAGTCTTCGATGCCATTCGACGATCGCGCGCGCCAGAGAGGTGCTGTCCTCGTCGTCGATGGCACTACCTTTGCTGCGAAGATTGCTAATCACCTCGTTAAGTTCACCCAGATACATTTCACTGGTCTTCTTTCCGGTCTTTGTAGTTTCACCCTCTTCAAGGACGTCAAAATCCAGCCGGATGTTGTTAATGTCAAAATCAGTAACGTTGTAGTTGAGTCCGCCGCCCTGGTGAATCGAACCTTTGTATAGACGCAGTGTGAGCGTGCGCTGCTTATCGTCAGAAACGATTTGGCCGTTTGAGGCTACGAATGTGCTCGGCTCTTCTTCCCGCTCATCAGCGATTATCACATTGCGCAGCCGGCCGCCTTTAGGTTCGACGTGTTCTGAATAAATCGTCAGGGGACCGAAATCGTTAAATACGCCCTGAATTAGCGCAGAACTGGTTTTCTGTTTAGCCAGCTCAAACATGCCGACCCCCAGTTGGTAGTTGGCCCAGGGCCGCAGGGTTAGTGCAATAATCAAAGTTGCGCCAAAAGCCACAAAGGAAAAGCAGGCGACCGGAATTGCCAGCTTGCGCATACTTAGGCCTGTGGCGCGCATCACGACGAGTTCACTGTCACTGCTAAGGCGTCCGAAAGCGACCAAGGTTCCGATGAGCAGCGACATTGGCACAGCCATTTCTAAGAACCGCGGAATGATCATCGAAAACAGCCACAGGATGTCGCCGATAGGAACATTCTTGTTAATAGCTAAATCAATTAAACGCAGGATGCGCGCAAGGAACAGGATCCCTGTGAACACGAACAGGGAGATAAAGAACGGGACCAAAATTTCCCGAAACACATATCTATATAGAATTGGTATCCGCAATCGTCTTTCCACCGACGTAGGGGGGCAGCATCACCTCAGCTCCCAAAAACAGTAGGTAAGATACTACGAGTCTGCGGTATATGCGGGCAAGAGAGAGGATCTTAGTAACTGCCGAAGCGCTTTTGACGCTCGAGTTCCTTGCGGCGCTTTTTCGCGGATTCTTTGTCCTTGCGCTTTTGGCGCTCTGACGGCTTTTCGTAAAAACGTCGGGACTTGAGCTCTTTGAACAGCCCTTCGCGAATAAGCTTGCGCTTTAATACGCGCATCGCTTTCTCAAGATTTTGATCTACAATTATCTCAATCATTCGTCTGATTAATTCTGCTAACTTGCTGGGTGATTTCCCAGAATTGAACTGCAGTGTTGTATCGGCTTTCGCATAAAAAAACAACAGTGTTAAGCACTATTAACCATTGCCGCACCACTTGTTGCGGTAAATGCTGTTGCGAGCTGATTAATCGATTTGATTGAGCATAGACTACATACGGAGTATAAGGGGGCATTTAGCAGCGTCTTGCTGCCTCTACTGCTGTAATTAGTTGTAAGTACAGGAATATTTGGAGAATTCGATGGAAAAGTCAGCTCGCAACCTAGAAAATGCCAGTGAACTGATCATGATGCTGCAGCACCTGTGTGACAGCTTCTCACGCGGAGGCGCGAGCGCCCAAAGAATTCCTTGGAACGGATTTTCTCTTACCCTTGCTCAGGTGCAGGAGCTCATCGAAGCCGTCAAAGATGAAATGGTTCAGCCGGAATATAGCGATGGTTCAGCAATGGCACCTCGTGATACGCTGCCAGCTGGCTCGCTCGCAGACAGAGTTCAGCACGTTCCGACGACTCGGACTCGTGCTAGGGAGCTGGTCGGCGGCGGTGCAGGCGGCCCCAAATCCGGTGCGCAGCGCGTGATCGGAGATGTCGCTGAGCACTAAGCGCTCATACGAATGAAGTTCGCAGCCCTAGGGCATTTGCGGAGTTCGTAAGCCAAACAGGCAGCTAATGGGATTTCTTGTTTCGGATTTTTCCAATCGTGCTTTGCACGCACTACTCGCAGCAGTTCTCTGCGCGGCTATTTCAGTAATCGGCTGTAGTTCATACGGCGGTCAGGGCCCTTATGATACAAAGGGTAATCTGCGCCGGGCCATGCTCGAAGAACAGCTTTCGCGGATGAGCAAAGATGAAGCAGCCGTTCCGGCCTCATCGAACGCGTATTACCTTTTTATGCTTGGCGAAATGGCCGTTAATGAAGAGCGTTACGACGAGGCGCTTAAGTATTACGAACAAGCAGCGACCTTCGAAAAAACGCCTGCACCTCTTTTGCGCCAACGACTTGCACAGCTGTATGTGCGCACTGGTCAGCTCGATGAATCACTGGCCCAAGTCGAGCTTGCGCTGCAGGCAGACGAAAACAACATCGACCTCTTGCGGCTTCAGGCGGGAGTCCTGGCCTCCGCGAACTACGTTGACCGTGCAGTGGTTGTCTACCGTCGCCTGATTTCACTTACTCCTAAAATCCAAGACTACTATATCTTGCTCTCAAGTCTTTATGCGCAGAGAAACGAATACGACCAGTCCATCCAGGTCCTTGAGGAGCTGGTCGACGAGATTCCGACTTCCTTGTTTGGCCAGTACTATCTCGCACGGATGTACGATACTGTCGGGAAACCAGAAAAAGCAGAAAAGTTTTACAAGAACGCGATGAAGCTCAATCCGGGCTCGGAAGCGATTCGTCTCGACTTTGCTCGCTCGCTCGCACTGCAGGGGAAGAGCAAGGACGCGATTAAAATATGTCAGGATATTCTCGATACTAACCCGAAGAGTGTGCCGGCCAGACAGCTGTTAGGACAGCTTCTATGGGAAGGTAAGCAGCTCGACAAAGCGCTGGATGAGCTAGAGCAGCTGCGAACACTCGAAGAAGATCCGACTGAGACCCGTCTCAAGATTGCGCTAATCAAGCTGGAACGAAAGGACTTTGACGGCGCACAGCAGGAGCTAAGTCTAATTCTCGCTCAAGAACCGGATCACGCTTCGGCTCGTTATTTTCTGGCGTCCGCTTTCGCCGCTTCGGGCAAAATCAAAGAGGCTGTAAGTGAGCTGCGAAAAATCAAAAGCAGCGACACAATGTTTATTGAAGCGCGGACCCTTGCGGCCTATTTGCTGCGCCAAGAAAAGCAGTTCACAGAGGCCGCTGAAGTTCTTCAAGAAGCCGTTGATGCCAATGATGACGACACAAAGCTTCTTGCATTGTTAGTTAGTATTCAGCGCGAAGGCGGTCTGCTGGATGATGCGCTTGCCACTCAGCGCAAGGTAATAGAGCTTCAGCCAAATTCAGATCGCAGTTATTTTATGCTTGGAGTGCTGCTTGATGAGGCGGGCAAGCGTGAAGAGGCTGCGGCTACTATGGAAAAAGCGATAGAGCTTAATCCACGTAATTCGAACGCCTTAAATTATCTAGCCTACACATACGCCGAACAGGAAAAGAACCTGACGGTTGCCGAGGATATGGTCAAGCGCGCTCTGGAGATCGAGCCAGACAACGGCTATTTCATCGATAGTCTGGGCTGGGTCTATTTTAAAATGAAGCGCTATCCAGACGCTAAGCGCGAAATTATGAAAGCCGTTAAGCTCAACGGAGACGATGCGGTTATCTTAGAGCACGCCGGGGAAATTTTTCTTAAACTCGGTGACAACGAACAGGCGCTTAAGTACTTCAAGCGGGCGCTGGAATATGCTCCGGATTCCGAAGATAAGCAGGTTGGCGAGCGTTTAAAAAAGCGGATCGGCGAGCTCGACGGTGTCTCAACTACCGACGCAGTTAAATAGCGCGGCTTCCTAGGCGCGAAGTTTGAATGAGAATTTTACTGCTTCTTTCTCTGCTATTGCTTGGCGGGTGCTTTAAGCGCATTCCAGTAATTGATGCTCCGCGAGACTTTGTAGCCGCTGAGGCTGAATACATGCCGCAGCTTCACCAACTCCTACGTCAGTCTCATGCTGACTGCGTGAGTTTTCGCAGCAGCGCGAAAGTGTCTGCAAGCAAAGGCCTCGGGTCTGAAACTTTCCGTCAAATTACCTTGTTTGAGCGGCCCGATAGTCTGCGGTTTGATTTCTTTGATCCGACTCGGACAACGCTGCTTGGTCTGATGGTGCTGCGCGAGGGGCGATTTTGGTTCCTCGATAAGGAAAATAAGCGCGTTATCACCGGAGGTGCTACTCCGGAAAACTTGGAACGTGTTACTTCGATCCCACTTGCGCCTGAAGAACTAATGGATTGGATCTGCGGCGTAGTGCCGCATTATGTGAGCATTGATCGAGCGCTAGTTAACGCTCCGCACGATCGCTTTTTTTTGGAGCTTAGCTTACCGCACTTTCGATCGATGCGCGTTCTGCTGTCTCGCGCCGGGGATAAGCATTTGCGTGTAGACTCTGCGTCTCTCTCCGATACGCCTGAGGAAACCCTTTTGGTAATGCAGTATGAATACGCCGGCGCGTCGCAAGTTCCGAGTGTTGTGTCAGCGGATGCAGTGCGAGCAGATTTTAAAGTGAAGCTCGAATTTGACGAACCTCAACTTAATCCTGAACTTAGCGACCGAGCACGCAGAGCCTTTGAGTTCTCTGTTCCACCCGGGTATCGCGTTGAAGACTTCGAAAGTGGGGTCGAGTAAGCGCCTACTTCTCCATCGCTTGAAGCGACTGGTAACCCGCGTTTAGTGCCCACCGAGCGGCGCAGAAGTTAATAAAAAACGCCAGGAACGATGCGCAAGAGATAGTAATTAGGTAATCCAAGCGAGAAAGCGCCGTGGCAACTCCCGGAACTGAGCTGAGCATGATTAGCACGCTTGCCGGAAGAAGGCTGATCATAACTACTGCAATTGCGAGCAGCATAAAGACTAGGCTGCCGAAACTCGCCGCAACCTGAGTCGGCGACTCCCAATCGAACTGAGCATAAACTGCGCCGATTCCTATGCCCAAGCCGACAATCCCCACACTCAATGCAACGCCGATTATTCCAGACAGGAAAACCGCGGCTGGCGTTACGTTGATTGCCCAAGCGCCAGCCACTAGCAGCACTAGTGCAACTGAACTGATCGGAATCAGCCAAATCCAAAATTTATTCAGTAGCAGTGATTTAATATCGAGCGGAGCAGAGCGGACAATCCAATATGCTTGCCCCTCAAGACTGATTGCGGGGTAGACAAAGCGAGTCGAAATCGCGGCAACAACACATCCGCCAAGAGAAATGTTCGCCACGCATAGAATAGTTTGCCACCAGGCGTGTGTTTCCGAGTTGGTTAGGGCAATGTTTCGCAGGACTTTAAAGTTATACAGATAAACAAAGGTCAGCATCAGCAGCAGCATTAGCTGGACAATCTGCGTCGTGTCTCGAATAAACATCCGGCACTCTTTAAGCATCAGTCCACGAAACTGCGGGAACAGTGGAAAAATCCAGCGGGAGCCAATTTCCAGCATTCCGACACGGTGAATTCGCGGGCCGCGATTGCCGCGCAGCGACAAAGTCCAGCCGCGCATGAAGAACATATCAAACGCCAAGAAGCCGAGACAGATTAGCCCAGCAGCGGAGCCGAAAAGCAGCAGTGCGTGCAGCAAGGGTGCGGCACTGGGATAGCCCATTAGGTGGCCGATTAGCTCGGATGCCCATCGCGAAGGGACCCATATCGGGTTTGGATTACTTAGGGTCGAGACAGTTGAAAGGATACTTTCGATCTGCTGTTCCTGAGAGGACATGGTGAAGGGGATCTTCTGAACGAAGTAGTAGGCTCCAAGACAGACAGCGATTACGAGGAATCCGACAACCTCTCTAATGCGGTTGGCGGGGATCAGGTTTACAAAGGCCATCGCGAAGATGCTGCTGAATGCGGTTGGGATTAACAGAAACGGCAGCATAATAAGACAAGCCAGCGGTACGAACGACCAATCAAGCGCCAGCGCAGTATTGAAGGCCATCAGCGCCGGGATGCCAAACAAGAGGATGACCCAGCTTGAATTTATCAAGGCGATTAGAACCCTGGAGAAATAGAGGCGAAACGGCGAGATTGGCAGTGATAACAGCAGGGGCAAGTCTCGCGCCGAGAAAAAGAAACTTAGGCAAGCGATCAGATTTGAAAACATTAGCAGTAAGAAGAACGCTAGCAACGCGAGCGCGACGATCTTTGGCGGAACGTTTTGAATATGCGAGGGGTTTTCCTGGACGTGGATTAAAAAGCCAGTCAGTCCAGAATAAACGCTGAACATGATGCTTAAGCAGATCCCAGTAATAAGCAAATCCTGCGCAAGGTTTTTTGCCCGCGATGCTCGAACCAGCAGTCTGTTTTTAATCGACAGAGCGTATGGACGGAGCAGGGTAGTTGGCACGATTCGATCGATTGGTTAGACGCAGTTACGCAGTGGGTGGCTTGATTTCAGGAGGTACTTGCTCTCCTTCAGCTTCCGCTTCTTCGATAATGTGCAGAAACGCGTTTTCCAAGTCAGAGGCCTTGCGTTTGGCCTTTTCGTAGAGATCGTCGAGGGTGCCCTCTGCAATAATTTTGCCTTTCTGGATAATGGCGAGACGGTCCGCGACCTCCTGGGCTACAGATAAGGAGTGAGTCGACATGAAAATAGTCAGCCCCTGTTCGGCGCGCTTGCGGAAAGTATCCTTCAGTAGCTTAGCTCCTCGCGGGTCGAGTCCTACCATCGGCTCGTCGACTACAAGCACTGCGGGATCGTGAATCTGCGACGCACACATCAGCAGCCGCTGCTTCATCCCATGAGAGTAGCCGTCAATAAGATCGTTCTGCCATTCAACTAGGCCGTAAGTGTTTAGCAGTTCAGCGATCCGCTCTTCGGCAGTTTTGTGTTTAACCTTGTAAAGGTCAGCCATGAAAAGCAAGAATTCGCGGCCGGTCAGTTTGCCGTAAAGATAGGGCCGATCGGGGATAACACCCATCAGGAACTTGGCTTCGATGGGGTTTTTTTGGATATCGTATCCACCGATGCGGACAGTGCCTGAAGTTGGCTGAAGAACGCCTGTCATCATGCGAATAGTCGTAGTCTTTCCTGCGCCGTTGGTGCCAAGAAAGGCGAAGATTGTTCCTCGGTCGATTTTTAAACAAATGTCGTCAACCGCCTTAAACGATCCGTAACGCTTCGAGAGGTGATCAATCTCAATCATGGTTAGCTTTTCCAAGTTCTGCAATAATCGGTAGATCCTTGTTGACCCCTAAAACTTGTAAGTAGCTCCCCAGGTCATAAGGAGCAGTTGATGGACGGGGCTGTTTAAGGTGTTCGCGGCATTCGGCAATCTTTTCAGCATCGGTTTCCTTAGCAACAGGTGCTGCGGCGCCAGGTCGGGTAGTGACTCGGCTGCGCAGCAGTTCGATTTGTTCCCGCGCCGAAGCGGGAAGGCGCAGAGCGTAATGATTGCTGATGGTCTCTGTTATGTAGATTGGATGGGGCAGCGGAACGTTAAGTGTTCTAACTACGTCCTGCGACGTAACCGTGATATCAGCGGATTTGGATTCTCTGCCGAGTGAGTTCAGGTCGACTCTTAGGCCACCCGCGGAGAGATGTGCGTCAGTCTTGTCGAGCAGAAATACTGGAGAGAACATGCCCTTCAACGAAAAATTAACAGGGATGTCCTGCTGAAAGACCGGCAGGAAAATTGCCCCGTCGATTTCAGCGGTCGGCGTGGGTTTGAGTGACATAATTGCGTGGACAACGCCGGTGCATTGCTCGTCGTCGGCGCTGCGCTTGATCAGCCAAAAATGCTCACCAACTTCCAGCGCATAGTCGCTGATCAGCTGGGCGCCTTGATACTGGCGGGCGAGGGCCTGAGTGCCGAGGACATAGAGCACGACCCAGGCAGCGGCCACGATTGCGGCAAATATGCGTGGCTTGGTTCGGTCCGTCCGAATATACTTCGGCACTGGAATGCGTTCACTTGGCTCGTGCTGCGGGACCTCAAGATCTGTCGGGCGCTGGCCGTTTTTCATCAGGATAGAACTTGCAGTAAGCTAGCTGAGCAGTATCCTAGAGTGAACTGCTCAAAAAATGGTTTCAAACTCGAAAAGCGTACCTTGTTATTTAGACTCTCACAGGCCTGCTCCGTAGCGCTAATTTTTTGCATCGGCTCAGTAAATTGCAGCTTTGCTGACGATTCTACTGCCCGTTACGGCCTATGGGTTGAGGCGGAGGGTGAGAACCGACCGTTCGATACAAAGAAGGGCCTCAGCAGCCTCGAGGAGTTTACCAGGGACAGCGGCTTTACCGACTTATACTGTCAGGTTTATCGCCGAGGACGTTCTTGGTTCCCTTCAATTGTCGCAGACGACTTGCCGTATCGGAATGCTCTGCAGCAAGGCATCGACCCGCTTGCCTCAGTCATCGAGAAGGCTCACCAGCGCGGTCAGCGAGTGCATGCGTGGCTTAATGCCCTCCGGATAAAAGACGGAGCCGAAGCTCCGCTGCTGCGCTACGTAAAAGGTGCAGCGCAGGTCGACAATTACCAAAATTCAGTTTTGTCTTATTTGGACGCATACGCTCGTCCGCCGGGTCTTGTAGGTTCTGCTTATCAGCTCGACACCCCAGGAATTTGGCTCGATCCCAGCCAGCCCGCAGTGCGCAATTACCTTGTCGAAGTCGTCAGAGATGTCGTCAGCGCGTATCCCAAGCTGGATGGGATCCATCTCGATATGATTCGCTTTCCGTTTGGGATACCAAGAAAGTCTCGCGTAGGCTCGATGCGCAGAATTGAACTAGGCTTTTCTGACAGCTCCCTCGACGGATATTTCAAGCTGCGATCAATCGCCGAAGGTTGGCAGGTCCCACGCATTAAGCAGCCTTCGGGTGAGCACTGGGACGCATGGAGAAGAAGTCAGGTCACGCTTGTGGTGGTTGAAATACGGAAACTGCTCGAAGAGATTGCCCCGCATATGCAGCTTTCCGCCGCTGTTATAGCTGAACCAAGCAGGGCGCATTCGAAAGCATTTCAAGACTGGGTTGCGTGGAAGCGCCAGGGTCTAGTAGATGCAGTGCTCCCAATGGCATACACCAAAGACGGAACGCGAGCGCGCTCTTTAAGTCGCCACGCCGTGCGTTCACCAGGTCAAGCGAAAGTACTAGTCGGGCTTGGCGCCTGGTTGATGAAGAGCAACAAACAGAAGCTTGGCGCGCAGGCCGAAAATGCAATGAAGGAAGGTGCGGATGGAGTTGTGCTCTTTTCGTACTCGAATTTAGTTTCGCCGAACGGACGACAACTAGTTGATTATGTGGCGGGGGTTGTTTCGTCGGGAGGCTAAAGACTAGTTAAGCTTGTCTCGCTGATACAACATGTCGGAAAGAATCATGCTGGTGACGGCAGCGAGGTTCTTCTCTTCTACCGATGCTTCCTCAGCTGCTTCTGCTATCGCGAAAATGAGCTCACCGAGCGTCGTCTCGACGCGAAACATTTTCCCGTGGGGCGAACCTTTTTCAGAAACCTTCTTCTCAGACATTGGCTGTCCTCTCCTTCTATCTTTACGATGCTTCCAGCAGCCTTCGAATGCAGAAAAATTAAAAACCGAGTAATTTTGCGTGTTTTGCTCATCTGCGAGTGTTGCGCCCTGCGGGCTGCTTCGGCTAGTCTGCCGTTTTGCCTTCTCAAGCCGGAGTGGCGGAATCGGTAGACGCGCTGGATTCAAAATCCAGTTGGGGCAACTCAGTGAGAGTTCGAGTCTCTCCTCCGGCATTTACTTTGGGCTGCTTTTGTTTACTAAAGGCGGGGTGATCTTGCTCATACTTTAGTTTGTGAAACAGAAGTATTAATATCCGCAACTGTTGTTGCTTATTAACTTTTTACGGCGTGTAAATATCATGGCTATTCGATCGAAATTTAGTGCATTGCTTATTAGTTTGTTATTGGTTCCGACCTTTGTCCAAGCAGAGAAGGTAGAGGACTTAGAGTTCTCGCCCTGGACAACAGGAATTGGCGCAGGTGCGATGTTTTTTGAGGGTGGCGAAGAGTTCAACGGAACTTTTATCACTGACTTGAAAGTCGGATACGATATTTCAGATCATGTAACTTTAGAGACAGGTCTTGGCTGGATGCCTTTCTTGGATGCCCGTGATTGGACAGAAAACGATCCCGCAACGTGGCACCTTGATGATTCTCAGGCGTTTCGCGGTGCGTTTGATGCAATGTACCACTTCGGAGAGCCGGGCACTATTCGCCCTCATTTAGCTGCAACCGGCGGTGTGACCTATTTCAACAACAATCTTGAAGATCAGGAGCACTGGGTTCCCTTCGCCGGAGCTGGAGCAGGTGTTAGTTTCCCGATTAACGAACGAATCACTGCGCGGGCTGATTATCGAGCGCTTTATACCATTGATCGTGACGATATTGACCACTTAGCGATGGTGTCGGTGCTATGCCGACTAGCGTTTGGCGACAAGAGCATGTCTGGCTCAATGGCATCTAAAGGTGAAGCCGGGGCAGTGGATATGACGATGGATAACAGTGACCTTCGCACGATTTACTTTGACTACGACAAGTCTTTGCTTAGCGCTTCGGCACGCGCGACTCTCGAATCAAACGCAAAGTACCTGATGGAAAACCCTGGTGCTACGATTGTAGTTGAAGGGCATTGCGACGAGCGCGGAACCACCGAGTATAACCTCGCACTGGGACAGCGCCGAGCTCAGGCAGCATATGACTACTTGCGGAGCCTGGGTGTGGAGTCTGCAAGGATGAGCACCGTCAGCTACGGAGAAGAGCAGCCGGTCGATCCGCGCTCAAACGAAGCAGCCTGGGCGAAGAACCGTCGAGTAGTCTGCGTCGAGCGCTAGTATTTGGCCCCTAGGGCCCTCTGCGAAATCCAATCAGCATTTTTCGTGATCTCAGCGGCTTAACCGGCCGCTGAGATTTCGCTCAAGTGCGGCCTTTACATTTCCGATTAAATAAATCATAATCAGAACCGCTAGTTTTTATCGGTTTTACGCATCTTTTCAGCAGCAGTTCGCGAGGTAAGCCGATGAAAAAGACCCAGCGCATTTTCCTTTTGATACTCCTGATGGCAGTGCCCCTGAGCAGCTCCTATGCCGAGCAGGATAATCACGAAAAAGTCTCCAAGCAGACCACACCGCTGATAAAGCCTCAGCCACAAGACAACCAAGAAATGGGTCCCGCAGAGCTGCGTCCCGCGATTCTGAAGCGTAAGTTAAACAAGTTCCCAATTCTTATCGAGGCGTGAGCGCCGCTCTATGCGGACGAACTGTCGCGACTTCGCAGCCGGTCTAACGTTGATGCGATAACTGCGTGAAGTTCCCGGGTTAGGTCTCTCAAGCTTTCAAAATCTGAAACTCGGACCGGAGCGCCAATCACTATATTTACGTCTACGTTACTCGGCATCGGGAAACAGCGAAATGCTGAGAGCTTCCAAGTTCCGTCGATGGTAACCGGCACAATATATGCGTGCGGGCACGTCTGAAGCAGCATAGATATTCCGGCGTGTCTGAAAGGCTTGAGTTTGCCGCGCTTGGCCCGGGTTCCTTCGGGGAAGATAACGGCTGCGCATCTTCTATCTGCTACATCAAATCCTAAGCGTTGAATTTCGTTAAGCGCCTGCTGGGGATTTGTGCGGTCAATCAGGGCATGGCCGCCGCGGCGCATGTTGAATGAAACACCGGGAATTCCACGCCCCAGCTCCTTTTTTGCAATAAAGCGCGGTTTCCATTTTGAGAACAAAGTGTGCAGCAGCGTTACGTCAAAGATTGCCTGGTGATTGGATAGAATGATTAACGGAACTCCAGCAGGAATTTCTCCGAAACGTTCCACACTCAATTTCATTCCAAGTACTCGAGACAACGTTGCGCGAATAGAAAAATTCAAGAAGTCCTGAACCCAGTCATGGGCGCGCATGCCGAAGGGAATCGCTATCCGCTGAAGAACTTCAGCGATGAGGAAGTATGACCAAAACAGAGGAAGAAATAGTATGGTCAATAGCCAGTCGCGCAGTCCGACTTTGGGAGCTTCGTACTCAAGCAGTGCCTTTTTTTCCGGCGTTTCGGTGTCCGGCGTTCGAACTGTGACTGTCTCTTCGCTCATTGTCCTATACTTCTATCACAGGCGCTGCCGCCTCTCCTAGCGGCCTTATCGCCTGAAATCAGCGGGATGCTTGGCGTAGCCTCCGCTGCAACCAGGCATCGACAAGCTCAGCGATGCGCGGGGCGTGACGCTGAAATTCCGAGGCAATTTTCTGCGTGTCATTGAGAAACTCCTCATCAACAGCTGCAAGTCGCTGCGGCGGCGCAAGGTGGAGATGTCTCGCTCGATCGAGCCACATCGCCGCAAAAATAGCGGCAGCAGCGCTGTCGGCTCCGGGCTCAAGCTCGACCAATCGAGCTGGACATAGCTCACAAGCTTTTCGAGCGATGTCACCTGCCGAGCCGAAACGCTCAGCCGTTAGGCCGGAGACGTCAGAAGACGAGGCAAGGATTGCCGCTGCAAGGACATCTGCCTCAGTTTGTTGTGCATCCTCAAACACGATCTGAGCGATTCGGGCAGGACGTGGATTGTAAGAGGCCAGCGGATCCCTCTCAAAGTCCACCTCGAGCAGACCCCCGCTCGCGGCCGCATATTCGAATGCTGATTCGAATAAAAACAGGTCAGAGTCGTCAAAATTCCGACGGAGCAGGCCGTGCAGTTTTGGAGAACGTTCTTTAATCACAGCAGCTTACAGAAGTGGCTCGCGGCATGCATACACTAAGTTGCAAGAGCACATAAATACATGTATTTTGTGCGATTTTTATACTTGCAGCAATCTAACGTTTGCCGTCAAAATAATGGTGGTTAAACTATAGGGAAGTTGCAGTTGTCAGCAAGTTGGTTTCGGGGAGTAACCGAGCAATGAGGCGATTTTCGATTTTACTGGCATTAATGCTCGCTGCGGCGAGTGCGGCCGTGCCCGCATTGGCTGATTACATTGAGCCTGGTGCTGTTAAAATTAAAACAGCCCCATACCTTCCGTTTACAACCGACTTTCGCGGTGGCGTTTATCGCTACGATGTCACCTGGCAGGGAATTCCTGTCGCCGATGCAAGTGTTTCAGTCCAACGGGGCGAAATTAGCGGCGTTCCATTTTTTCATGTTCGCGCCGATGCAAAGACCGTTTCAGCAGTTAAACTTTTCTACAAGCTAAAGCACCGTTCTGAGGCGATGTTTAGAGCGGACACGCTGGAACCTTTTACTTTTTATTCTAAAGATGTCGAGCGCCGAAAACAGAAGTACCGCCAAGTGTATTTCGATGACGGGGGTAGAATTCGTTTTAAATCGTCGAAGAACGGAAAGCAAAGTTCAGACGAAGAGTTTTTTACTGAAAACGGGACGTTGGATCCTTTCTCAGCAGCATTTCTCGCCCGCAGTCTTCCGATTCATGTGGGATCGGTAAAGGAGTTTGACGTTTTTAACGGCAAGCATCGATTTTTGATTTCCTTTGAAGTAACCGGCACCGAAGTCCTGGAAACTAAACAGGGACGACGTAATTCATTCAAAGTCGTGCCGACAGTTCAGAAGCTGACTGATACTTCAGGGCGCGAAGAGCGGCTCAAGTCGGCGACGATTTGGATTTCAGCTGACTCTTACCGGGACATCTTGCAGGTTGAGAGCAAGGTGCTAGTCGGTTCCGTTAGCGCAAAATTGGATCGTTTTTATCCGGCGCAGTCGAGCAAGGATGAGTGGAATAAGGCAATTCAGGCCTCAATCTCAATTGCTCCGCACCGCTTCCGACTGGCGAATGTTAAGTCTTCTTCTTAAGTGCCGATTTGTAACATTTTTGTAACGCCCTAAGCAGCTGGTACCACAGCAGTTTATTCCTTTTTTTGTCTTAAATAAATTTAAGCAATCCATTCGTCCCGTCGATAATTCTAATAAGGGTATGAAGGCTGCTGTTGATCGCCGGTTTTGATCGATAATCCTTCGGGACATTTTTAGGTTTTTCGATCAATCGCAGCCGTTTTTTTGTGTGTGGATGCAGTTGTGTTGCGGACAAAGGTTGAGCGCTATTATGAACTTCAAAGGTTTTGATTTTGAGCTTCCCGCTCATTTACTTGATGAATTGGAAGATGCTGCGGCTGAGATCGAAGAAGCCGCAGAAATGATTTCGGCGATAGCCCAGTTCGCAGATTTTATCGAACCCGTCCAGGATTCACTTTCCGACGAAACTATCCATTAATCAGACTGAAAAGGTCTATTCTTCTGCGAGCGATATATAGTTACGCCGCGGGACGAGTCTCTGAATTTTTAAAGTAAGCTTTTCACCCTTGCGATTGCTGATGCCGCCGTGTGTGCGATTGTTCTTCGATTTGGGAGAGAAGGGCATTAACGAAAATATCGTATCGAGCTCTGCCAGAGGTTTCGGCCCATCGGTCTTAACAATCGT
>JAGRAN010000168.1:3665-11777 GCA_020434585.1 Bdellovibrionales bacterium | reverse complement strand
CAATGCGTTGGCTCTTTGCCTGCTGTGCCCTGCCCTTTGTATTTTGGAAATTGCTGATTTCTCCGCTGCTTGGCCCGCGCTGTCGCTTCTACCCGACTTGCTCAGCATATACAGCCGAGGCGGTTAAAAAGCACGGACCGCTCCACGGCGGTTTTCTGGGTATAAAGCGCATTTGCCGCTGTCACCCTTGGGGTGGATCCGGAGTGGACCCAGTGCCGTGATTCCTGTAAGACGGGTGAGATTTCCCGCAGGCAGAGAGAGGATATGGAGAACACAGCTCATAATAACCATCGAAAGGCATTCGCTTTATTTGCGGTGCTTATTCTTGCGGTGCTTTACAAACAGAGCGTGTGGGATCCTTTTTTCCTGCCGCAGCAGCAGCGAGGCACTCAGGCGACTTCGGGTGAAAACGCTGCGCAAACTCCCGCTGCCCCTGCAACAATGCAGACTGCTCAGATGCAGGCACAACCAGCGCAGCCGACAAGCTCAAGCGACACTGCGGCCAATGCCGAGGACCAGTCTGCCAACGGAATGCCGACCGATGCAGCAATTGAGCGCGGCGGCTTTATCACTCTCGCAACTGACGACTTAGTACTCAATATATCTCTGCTTGGCGGACGCATCAGCGAATACTTGCTGGTGAACTACCTTGAAAAGCAGGGTGACGACCAAAGCATGTTCAACCTGGTCAGCCACCAAGAGCCGGAGCCTTTGCCGCTGGGAGTTTATACCGGCGGAGTGGACGACTCCTTTGTGCAGTACAGTATTGTCGGCGACAACCTCGGGGAGTCGCTGCGAATCTCCGGCAGCGAGCAGGCTGAGATAGTCCTGAGTGGACTGCTGCCCGACGGCCGCACGATTACCAAGGCGATCGGGATTTCAGGGAAAGGCTATTTAGTTGATGTCGCGGTAACTCTTTCTGCTCCAGCAGCTGACGGCTCGAGGCTGCAGCTTGAGTGGACAAAGCTGATTACCAAAGACGAAAGCTCCCTGCTCGATCCTTACAATATCACTGGATTTACCTGGTTTGACGATCAAAAGGCGAACCGCAAACCTGTCGCCGAGCTGAAGGAAGACAGCATGCAGCTTGGCGAAGTGCGCTGGGCGTCGGTTTCCAACAAATACTTCACCGCCAGCGTAATCTCTCCCAACAACAAAACTCCCGCCCGAGTGCTGAAGACCGGAGAGGACTATCGTATCCGCCTGGCTGGCTCCTCTACCGAGGGCATGTTCCGCCTCTATACTGGACCGAAGAGCCTGGAGGTTCTCGAGGCAGCGGGTTACGACCTCGATCGCAACATTAACTTCGGCTGGACGGGTTTTGTGGCCGCGCCCTTGTTGATGCTGCTGCATTTCTTTTACGGCCTTATCGGCAATTACGGTCTGGCAATTGTG
This sequence comes from Bdellovibrionales bacterium, assembly GCA_020434585.1. Taxonomy (GTDB): domain Bacteria; phylum Bdellovibrionota_C; class UBA2361; order SZUA-149; family JAGRAN01; genus JAGRAN01. The sequence continues at coordinate 10,382 of JAGRAN010000168.1, read as the reverse complement.
CTGCTGACAATTCTGGTGAAGGTGGTGCTTTACCCACTGAACGCTGCCTCATTTAAGCAAATGAAGGCCATGCAGGACCTGCAGCCTGAAGTTAAGCGCCTGCGTGAAACAGTTAAGGACAAGCAGCAGCAGCAGCTTGAATTGATGGCGCTTTATAAAAAGCGCAACGTTAACCCGCTTGGCGGATGTCTGCCGATGCTGGTTCAAATGCCGATTTTTATTGGACTATATAGTGCGCTGCTGCTCGCTGTTGAGCTGCGCCACGCGCCATTCGCTCTATGGGTGCATGACCTTTCCGTCAAAGAACGCTTGATGATGGGCGATATCGGTATCCCGGTAATGGTGATTTTAATGGTGGCTTCGATGCTGGTGCAGCAGTGGATCACACCAAGCTCCGCCGACCCCGCGCAGAAGAAGATGATGATGGTTATGCCGATAGTCTTCGGGTTTATCTTCGTTAATTTCCCGGCTGGACTAACCCTTTACTGGCTAACCAACAACCTGCTTTCGATCGCTCAGCAGCAAGCTCTGTATAAAGGCGGCGCGCGCTTCTCGCTGAAGGTAACGGTGCTTACGTCAGCGGCGCTCTTTGGCTTTTTCTCTCTGCTGGTCGCAATCAGTTAAGCAGCCGCGCCGAGGCGCAGATTACGCATCTTTACCAGTTATGTGCTAAATAGCTGGGCCAATGGACCTTAGCTTCGACACGATAGTAGCGCCGATTACCGCACCAGGCGTTGGTGCGATTGCGGTGGTGCGCGTTAGTGGGCCTGGAACGATCAAGATTGCCGAAGCACTGTGCTCTAAAGCCAAGGATATTTTAGCTGCGCCACGGTCGCTGGTGTTGAGCGATATTGTTTACGGCGGTGAGAGCATCGACAGCGGTATGGCGGTGTTTTTCAAAGGTCCGGAAAGCTTCACGGGAGAAGACAGCCTGGAGCTTAACCTTCATGGCAGCCCATATATAGTTGCGCGAGTGCTTGAGGCAGCCCTAAGCGCCGGTGCTCGAATGGCTGAACCAGGCGAATTCTCCAAACGAGCGTATCTTAACGGCAAGCTCGATTTAACCCAGGCCGAGGCAATTGCGGACCTGATTTCAGCCGAGTCTGATGCGCAGCTGCGGATTGCTCGCGAGCAGCTTGGCGGTAAGCTCTCGAGCGCACTGAGCGAACTGGGAGACCCGCTTAGAAATACTCTGGCTGAAATTGAGGCCTATATTGATTTTCCAGAAGAAGATATCGAGCCAGAAAAGGCTTCGGCTTGGTTAGCTGGAATCGAGCAGGTCAGCTCGCAGATTAAGACTTACCTCGCATCGTTTGCGCAGGGTCGGATGTATCGTGAAGGTGCGAGTGTCTGCCTCGCCGGATTTCCAAACGTCGGCAAGTCGAGCCTGCTAAATGCTCTGCTCGGCGAAGATCGAGCGATTGTTACTGAGATAGCCGGCACTACGCGAGACCATATCGAAGAGCGCATTTCAATTGATGGATTGCTAGTTAGACTATGGGACACAGCAGGGCTGTTCGATGCCGACGATGCGCATTCGCCGGAGCTGGCGGAAAGGCTTGGAATCGAGCGCAGCTGGGAGAAGCTTGAGCAGGCGGATTTGGTGCTGTTTGTTGCAGGAGCAGCCGATGCACCGGGCAAGAATCTGGAACTGCGCGAGTTGGTAGCTTCGAAGAACCCAAAGCTCCTGACGCTAATTAACAAGTCTGACCTGCTGTCAAAAGACGAGCAGCTAAAACTCGGGGAAGTTTACGGGAGCTGTCTGTTTGTTTCGGCCAGCAGCGGGGCAGGGTTGGGCGAACTAAGAAGCCTGACCAAGAGCAAGCTACTCGGCCGGGGCCGGGAAGGAGTTCTTGTAAGCAATGAGCGTCACGCCCAGGCATTGAGAAAGGCCGACGCTTCGCTGGCAAGCGCAGCTAAAGCGATCGGTGAGAGTCGGCCGCCTGAGCTGGTAGCGCTCGACCTGCGCCACGCCCTCGGTGCGCTCGACGATATAGTCGGAGTAACGGACACCGAAGATATCCTCGGCCGCATTTTCTCAAAGTTTTGTATCGGTAAATAGCTGGCCTTAGCGCTCGAGCATAATCGTAACCGGACCGTCATTTAGCAGCTCGACCTGCATATGCGCTCCGAAGACACCGGTCTGAACCGACTTTATTCCGGCTCGCTTAAGCTCCTCTACAAAGGCATCAAATAGCGGGCTCGCTTTTTCGGGCGGTGCTGCTTCGAAGAACTCGGGGCGGCGGCCTTTGTTTGTGTCAGCAAAGAGCGTGAACTGCGGAACAGCGAGGGCGCCCCCGCTAATATCTAGCAGCGAGTGGTGAAAGCGGCCGTTTTCATCAGGGAAAATTCGCAGAGTGCTGATTTTCTCGGCCATCGGCTTCAGGACGGCTGCGTCGTCAGTTTTGCCGATGCCCACAAGCAGCAAAACCCCCTGCCCGACTTGGCCGGTAATTTCGCCCTCTACGGCGACGGATGCCCTGGAAACTCTTTGCAGCAGTACCTTCATAATTCAATCCCCCGAAACTCGAATTAGAGCCGCAGCTGCGAAATAAGACAAGTGCTGTAGGTGCAAGGCGAGAGAGAGGGCTTAGCCCAGGTCGGAAACGACTTTTTCTACTGACTCGTAGTGTTTGCGCCAGACAAGGGTGCGCTCAAGAATTTTGCTGGCGTAGCGCTGAACCGATTTAGGGTAGCGTGCTCGTTCCTTGTCGACCTTATAGACGTTGGTTGGTCCCCAGTTGTAGGCGGCCAGGGCGTCGTAGCGGTTGCCGCGGAACTGATACTCGAGGCGAGTAATGTACTCAACCCCGAGCTCGATGTTGAGCTCGGGGTTGGTAAGTTCTGGTGGCCCATCAACGCCATACTTTTGCTCGAAAACTTCTTTTGCGGTTCGCGGCATCAGCTGCATCAATCCGCGTGCGCCGACACTGCTGCGGGCAGTGTCGAGAAAACGGCTCTCAACCGAGATGATTGCGGCGATATAGAAAGGGTCGATTTCCTGCTTGTCTGCAACCTGCACAATCAACTTTGCCACCTCGCCTGAATTTTTTAACGAGGGGCGGTGCATCGCGATTAATCCGGCGATAAAGCTCATCTGCTTTTTTTGTTTGAGCACTTCCAACTCGGGTGTGGCTTCGTGCTCGGCTCTTAGGACTCGGGTGGATTCGACCAGCGCGTCGTGTGCAATTTGGTCGTCGTTAAGCAGACTCGCTTCGAAATTCTTTATCGCCTCTAGCTGGTTATCGAGGTGGCGTTCCGCATCACGGATGGCGCGTTCAGCCGGTGAAATCGAGGCAAATTGACTGGTGCCGAGGTCGGGCAATGCAACTGCTGAAACTGAAAGATACCCGCCGATGCAGACTGCAAATAGCGAAGAAGCTGTGACCATATTGGCAACTGTTGAGAGCTTTGAGCGTTTCGCTTTGCCCCCTGCGAGTTTGTGACTATTGAGACTGGAGTAAATTGGCGAAAAAGATACAGTGCGTGTGTCGCCGGGACGAGTCGTGAGGCGTTTTCTGCTTTGGCGATTTAAGGTGTGACGTTTACGTGAGGAGTTCATGAAACTCTCGCGTGACCCTCGAGATGCAAACCAAGCCAAACAAAATTAGCCCAACAGGGACCAGGTTTACCGACCTGTCTGCCACCACCGGAAACTCAGCTACCACATCGCAACAAGTTCCTGGTCCCTATCGGCATCCTCATCACCACCAGAGGTCCGCAAACCTCCTCAACCATCCTCTAGTCGGGGAAGTAGGCGGCTTTGCTTCAGAAAAAAACACGATTCGGAAAATGTAGTAACTAGCTGAGATTAATATACAAACGGTTATTGGTCGTCTTTTATCGGCGTGCTTGGGTGGGTGTGGGCAGCCCGATTAACGGCTAAGAGCACCCGAGGGGGCGTTAGCTCTCATAACAGAAGTAGGTTAGCGCGCCTGGTGAATTCAGCTTGGCGCGAGTGTCGGGATTTATAGTGGGTTCACTCGGGGGAGTTTCCATGTCAGCACGATCTATTCGCACATTAGTATATACAATTGCGTTAAGCGCAGCCGCTTGGTTTTTGCCGAATACTGCAGCAGCACAAATGACCAGCTTCTCGGGGTTGATGACGATGCATGATCCCGCACCAGGCAGTCATGTGGATTCAGTTATGCCCGGCGCAACGTTCGTGAAATTTGAGGCCGACCCCTCAAGTGGCACCTGCATCGTGCATTTTGCCGGCATGGAGTGTATCGGAAAACTTGACGGTGATTCCTGTAGTTTTTCTTCGGAGGACTGCGGCGGTCCGGCAGGCTGGGACTGCTCGCTTTACTACCGCGGAGTCGAAGAAGGTTACGGCGAGTCCTGGGGCATTCGCTGCATAAGTAGCCTCTACCCCGACCTTAACTTTCACTATAGCGGGGCAGAGATGGACCTGACCGGGGTCGGTATTCGCAGAAATTACTAATTATTTTCGGGACTCTTCGGTGATATCTGCGATTCTGATATCGTTTCGGAAGTTCCTTATCTTTCTTTGTGGGTAGTCTCAGCTTCAGTCTTCACTGGGCAGGGTTCTATTCTCGTCGGCAAGCGGTCTGGATACCGTAGCCGGCGCAACTATAGCTGTTTTCAGAGAAAGATGTTTCTTCATGGACACCGAAGCCAGTTTCAAGCAAACGCGCCAGAACGTCCTCGCGGTTGGCATTTGGCTGTTCGTGGTGCTCGCGATGATTCTCTTCTGTGCCTTCTTGGATGGCTGGGGTTTGCCTCCGCCTGACGATCCCGGCGCGATTGACTCTCCTGGCGACTCCATCAGTTCGGTTGAGTCCGCCGAGCCTGCTGCGCCTGACAAGTCTGTCGTGCCTGACGGGTCTGTTGAGGTGGCAATCCCCTTTCCCGACCCGAACGGCGGCTCCTGTTCGTACGACTTCTATCTCAACGTCGACGCCTCTAACTTCTGTGCGAACTGCGGTTTTGCGCACTCTACGGAGGGGTCGCAGCAGAAGGAGTCTGACTTCTAGACGAATGGTGTCTTAGCGTAGCGGCTCACGAGAAATGGGCCTGCGCTAATCAGGCGCCGATGTGATGGGTCGCGAGTCTCAGCTCATTTACCAGCGGTTTTCGCAGGATAACTGATCTGAGACTCCCAACCCTAAACGAAAGAGTAACCGTTTTTGTATTTCCGAACATAACGTATGTAGAACGATCGATATCTGGCGTTTTTTGTACGTATCAGCTCCGTAGGGGGGGCAAATTCCAATCTGACCGCCAGAGGGTTGATAATTAGGGGGTTTTGTAATGAATCGTTGTGTCGTTGCGAGAGCATGCATTGCTCGCGTTGCCGCTTTGCTTTTTTTCCTTTCGATTAGTCCCGCTCAAGCTGAAAATTTGCTTGGAAATCAATCTTTCGTAGATGCAGTAACGGCCGGACATTTAAACTCTGAGCTTGCTTCCTGCGCGGTGTTCCCCTGTAGACTTACGCTGCTCGGACAGAAAGTCACCATCGATGCGAACATTAGAGGCTTGTCCGACGGTGGGCATTCCGTCGAAGCGGTTGTCTCAGCAAATGGCGGATTTATCAGCGCGCTCAGCACAGTGTTTCTTCCGGTGGAAGGCGGATACATCTTAGATGCAAGTATTTGGCGGCACGATGACAATCCCTGGGGAATGCCGGGCTTCCTAAAACACTTTTCTAGTGTAGTTGCTCCGCTGCCTGACTCGACACCGCCGTTAGACAAAATTGAAAACCACGATGCGGCCTTGATGGCGCTAGCGGTTTCGCTGATGGGGTTTGAGTATGACGGCACCGCTCAGAATTCAAACGGCCTAATGTGCGAAGATCAAAAGTTCGGTCCGCTAGACTGCAGCGGTCCGCTGCGGTGGATCGGCTTATATCCAATCAATGAAAGCGACGAGCTTGAAAAATGCTGCATGGTGCACGATGCCTGTTACCGCAAGGGAATTCCTGGAACTAGACGCGGCTGCGACCTGGATTTATGGGCCTGCGCCAACTCTGAATTAACCGTCAGCGCGGTCTTAAGCTTTCCAGCAACGAACATTTTTATGACCGGGACTTTGATTTTTGGGGGATATAGCTTCGGCGATCCTCCAGGCGAGTGCCATTGCGATTGGGATCTGCCGGACTCCGTTCAGAACAAACTGTTGAAAATGACTCAGAAGGAAATGGTGGTAGGCAACTCGGCCTGCTGCGAAGACGACGAATGCGTGCCCAACAAACAGTGTCCGGTATGGGTCGATGGCGTCTTGGATGGGACGCTGATTCGCAAGCGTGTGGTTTGGTACGGCAAGTGTGCGAAAGAGTCTAAGTAGGAGGTTTTAACTCATGAAAAGGTTTATCAATAAAACTATATCTAGAGCTTTCGGAGCGGCGATACCGATGATTGTTGTCTCAGGACTGATTAGCGGCTGTGGCTTGACCCAAGCCGTAGTCGGAAAGAAGTATCCCGCGAGCGAAATAAAGAACGCAGAAGGCAAACAAATCGAGTGGGCGACAGTTTGCGGAGAGAAGGTTGCCGCCTGCTGCCAGACCGGATGCATGACCGCGAACAGCGTAGCTGAGTTCCAAAATGATTTTGTTGCAGCGCTGCGTAAGCTGACTGACGACGAAAACATACGCCGTACTGCGGAAACGCTGCTGCGCATTCACGATCTGCCGGGGGAAAAGTGCTCTCTCAACGACACGCTTACTTTTAAGCTCACCAAGAATGAGTGGGGAGC
>JAGRAN010000168.1:0-3539 GCA_020434585.1 Bdellovibrionales bacterium | reverse complement strand
TCGTGATTGAGCTGACGATGTGCCGTGAGGAAGACGGAGCTGTCCCGCAGGACAACTTAACCTACGAAGTCGAGGATTTGTGCGACGCTGCACTGGCTCTCCCCGAAGGATCTGACGGCGAAGAGTGCACGTGCACAACGTGCGAAGTCCCGCCGTCTTATGAGCACAAATTCAAGTTCAACTGGGACGGGATTATTTCGTATTGAAGGCCTTTTAAGAGGCGGCGCTAGGGCTTGGCCCTAAGAACAGAGATACAATCCAGGCCTTCGCTTAAGAAGTGCTGGGTAATTAGCTCGAGCTTGGCCTCTTCAGCGAAGCGCTTCATTTTATCGCCAGACATGTCGGTGCGGTGACCGCTGGGTTCGAAACGATTAGCGTGATGAAACCAAATTATGCCTTCGGGCTTGAGGATCCTTGCGCCCTGAATAACGTAGCCCCGAATAATTTCGGGAGCTACGTGAACCAGGCTGTCGTAAGACGCGAGAACGTCGAAATGTTCGCTCGGCAGCATTTCAAGCGAAATGCCGTCGTTTTTGTAGTAGTGAACGTGCTCGTAATACTTAAAGCGCTCTTTGCAGATATCGATGCAGGCTTGATTTAGGTCGACGAGATGAAGCTCGCTGGAAATGCGCACTAGTTCTGCGGTAAAGCGCCCACCGCCTGGGGCAATCTCCGCAATGACTCCGGGCCGCGCAGTATCGATGCACGGGAATAGCAGCTTCTCTGCAACTAAGCGCGCCCGATGGTAGCTCGGGCTAGCCTTCTTTCCGCCCCAGTTATATCCGTAGGCATCCTGGCCTTCCCAAACTTGCCTATCCCCCCACCTTCCCTGATTGTAGGCGAGATTCTCCGCAATTTTCCTAAGCTGTTCCGGATCTGGCGAGGACACTAGAGCTCCGCTTTTTAATGAGAGACACGGTGGAGTTCAAGCTACCATCTGCCACGCAGCTAAGACAATCCGTCGCGTAGTCGGGCCTGTTCTAGCTGCCGGCGAGCGCTCCATACCCGCTCGCGATTTCGCTGCTAGAGAGCATTCCATCGCCATTTGTGTCAGCGGCGTCGATTAAGCCATCAGCCCAAGCGCCACGTGTAAAGCTGTTGCCAACGCAGTAATCCTTCAGAAACTTCTTAACTTCGTCTTTGCCCAACTTGCCGTCGCCGTTCTTGTCGTATGAGCTGATTGCATTTTGTCCGAGCTGGCCTTGAATCCAGCTCTTCTAAGAGTAGCTCAATTTCCACCTCGAGTTCGATCGAAGTCAGGATGTCGTCTAGGGACTCTGCTTGGGCTGTGCTTGAAAGCACTAAAGGGCAAAGACTGGCTTGTATTAATCGTAAACCTATTATCGAGCGCCTCATATCAACCTTTAATTCTAACCTTGAAAATGTGTTTAACTGACGCACCCTTGGTCTAGCAGCTTGAATCTCTCGGGGAGTAAGCTGTGAGATTCTTTTTAGTCGGTCGGGGCGTGAGCGTAGACCTTTGGTGCGTCAGTTAAACAGCAAGTGCCTAGTCTCCTGTAGAAGTGTTTCCTATTTGCTAATAAAGTTCGGGGTCGTCGATTTCATCTGTGCCGTCCAGGGAATCTGCGCAGAATCTGACTGTGCAGCTCGCTTTGCAGGCCACGTGCTGCTCGCCTTTGATCACCTTGTCGTCGGTGACTTCTTTATTCGAAAGCTCTCCTCCACAACTCTGGTCTAAAGCCTCCATACATTTGTCGACAGCCTCCTGGAGCGAAGTGCCTGTACCTTTTCCATATACGTCAGTGCTGTATTCACCGCAGATTGCACCTCCTTCCGTTTCAAAGATTTCTATCCATCTGTCGTCTGCATTTGCTGATGCAACCGAGGAGAGTAGACTGCATGTCGCCAAGAACATGAAACAGATCGAAGTTTGACGAGTTCCCATCGAAGTAGCTCCTTCACTTTGCTAAGAATCCTGGGGGCACATTTCCCACGCCCCCTTGCGCTTCGTAGAGAATTATTACCTGAGTTGGCCGAGGTGATACCTTTGTTTGCGCGGTTCGCACATTTTTATGTGGCGAATGGTTTGCTTGGGCGCACGGGGTGCAAGCAAAAATGCAAGAAAAACAGCTAGATGAGGAACAATAGAGCTTTTCAGTTAACAGCAGCTGCGCTAAGATCTATAATATAAGTAGACTTTGGACGGATTGCACATTTTCAATGCAAGACTTTCAGCGCACTCGGGAGCAGATGCTTGGGCTGATGATGAAGCCCGCGCTGCGCTTTTGCCTGAAGCACGCGATGAGCTTTCACAAGCTGATGGAGATGGCGAAGCAGGCGTTGGTGGAGTTGACGATTGTGGAGCTTGAAGCAAGCGGAAGTAAAGTGAACGTAAGTCGCGTAAGTGCCGCTACAGGACTCAATCGGCGAGATGTGGCGCGAATACTTCGGCAGGAAGACCGCTTGGAGGACTTGCCGCACCTAGCCTCAAGAGTTACGAACCGCTGGGAAAACGACCCCGACTTTACTACCAAAAACGGCAAGCCGCGGGTGCTCAGCTATCGCGGTAAAAATAGCGAATTTCACCAGCTCGTAGCTAAAGTCAGCAAGGATCTGCACGCCGGAACGATGCTTAAAGAGCTGGAGCGCAGAGGGGCGGTAGAGCGCCTGCCCAGCGGATTGAAGCTGGAGTCAGGAACGAATTTCCACACAAGTGCGCCAAACAAAGGACTAGAACTTTTGGCCCAGGACACCTCGTCCTTAATCGATGCCGTCGAAGAGAACCTGTTTACTGAACAAGCAACGCGCAATCTTCACATACGAACAGACTACGACAACATTTTATTAAGCAGGCTGCCGGAGGTGCGGGCATGGTTGCTTGAGCACGGCAGAAACTATCACCGCGAGGTTCGAGCCTATCTGTCGCAGTTCGACAAGGACGTAAGCCCGAACACCGGCCCGGACGAACCAGGCGGCGGTAAAGTGGTCGTAACCGCGTTTAGCACGACGCAGCCGGGTGACAGCGAAGCCATTAAAATTGCCGAGGAAATTAAGCGCTCGCAGCAATTAGAGAAGCAGTCGGGTGGCAAGGCCTGATAGGTTAATGGGAGCAGGGGTTATGTTTAAGGTGTCTTTTTCAATTCTTCGCAGTGAGCGCGGCGCAACGGCCGTAGAATATGTCGGCGTAGCCTGTATGCTGATGATGCTCTGTCTCGGTTCCATCACGCAGCTCCAAGGCTCCGCAGAACAGTCTTTTTATATGGCCGCTTCAGGACTCTCCGGCACACCCGCCATGGGGTTTAGCGCTTCAGGAGCAGGAGGGCGCGGCGGTGCCTCTCATAACGCTGATGGCGGCAGCAATGGAACACTCGAGAAAGTAGATACCGGCAACGGCAATCATTCATCCAAGTAACAAATCTTTACGCACCTTCCTTCGCTAAGGCAGACAGAATAGCGCGCCATCTGGTGCTTCGACGCGACGCCTGAACGTAGGCAAGCTCCGATGCAGCGCCTTTGGCTTTCATTATCGAAACTAGCCCACGGGCCTCGGACGCAGAAAACGAATCACCACCGGCCCC
>JAGRAN010000167.1 GCA_020434585.1 Bdellovibrionales bacterium | reverse complement strand
ACCTGGCTTGTTTTTCCTCCAAGGTAAAGGCGGAAATCTTCTTGCGAGCAAGGGGCAGGACGGCTTGCTGCTGATTGATAATGATTACACCGAAATGTCAGAAGCGCTAAAGAAAGCGCTTGCCGGATTAGGCGGTGAGGAAAATGTCAAATACGTTATTAATACTCATTGGCACTCGGATCATACAGGCAACAACGTGATGCTTGGAAAACGAGCGCATATTGTCGCTCACGACAACGTTCGGGCGCGTCTAGCTTCGCCCCAGGAGTTTAAGTTTTTCGGAAAAACTACTGAGGCGATGGAGGACGTAGGTTTGCCGAAACTGACGTACTCTAAGCGAATGAAGATATATTTTAACGGTCACGAAATAGAACTGCTGCATTTTCCAGACAGCCACACTGACGGAGATACTGCAGTGTTTTTTCGTGATGCAAATCTAGTTCATACAGGTGACCTGTTCTTTAACGGAACGTTTCCATTCGTGGACCTAGAGCATGGCGGCAATGTGCTTAAGCTGACAGAAAGTGTCGCAGCTTTATCGGCACAGCTTGACGAGAGGTCTATTATAATTCCGGGACACGGAGCGCTTGCTGATAACGAAGACTTGTCGGCTTTTTACCAAATGCTTGTAGAAACAACCGCGGAGGTTCGCGAGCTAAAACGCTCCGGCCTAACCAAAGAACAAGCGCAAGAAAAGGGAATCAGCAAAAAGTGGAAGTCATGGGGGAATGGTTTTATCAATACCCCGACCTGGATAGGACTGGTCTACGGCAGCTTATAGGTTTATTACCCGCCTTATGCTATAGGGCTCTGCTGTTAACCAGCACAGGCCACCCTAGCTCAGCTGGTAGAGCAACTGATTCGTAATCAGTAGGTCACCGGTTCGAATCCGGTGGGTGGCTCCAGTTTTTCTAAAAATAGAAAGCAGCTCCGAAAAGCGGACCGTGGGTGACGGTATCGTAAACAAATCGATCGGAAGAGCCGACTGAGCCAGTTTCGTAGTCAACCCAGAGCGCTCGGTACTGCAGAACTAAAGACAAATAATCAGTCGCTTCCCAAGCAAATCCGCCTTGCACATTAAACGAAAAATCGGAACTGACTCCGAAGCCGCCAACGTCACCAGTTAAGATCAGAGACCAGCGATCGGCGATTTCCGGCATCCAGCGCATGCCAATTACTGGATCGACCCAGTTGTCTCCACCCGAATATTTTTGGTTTCCAAGAGGACCGGAGGATTTTAAGTCGACGTCAACTTCCCACCAACGAATTCCACCGTACAACTGCAATTTGCCTGCGTCATCGAGAAGCTCGTAAGAAAGATACCCTTGAAAAATTCCCTGAAAGATATCCGCCTTTAGACTAGTGAATCCTAAGGGACCGGAAGCATCTGCACCCATATCAAGGAATGCGTAGTCGAGTATCAGACCGAATTTGCTTTTGTGCTGGACTTCAAAACGCAGCATTCCAGCGAGTTCAAGATTTTCAAAGATATCTCCCGCATCCATATCGATGTCCACATCTTCGAAGGAACCCATTGAGGCGTTACCGGAGACGCTCGGGAGCATTCCGTAAGGAGCTATCATAAACTCGAAGTCATCGATCGCGAGTGCCGAGGATGGAAGCAAGAAGGCAAATAACATCAGCGAAATACTCAGCGACCTAATCATCGTCATACCGCTCCATCTCAAGTAATGTAATCTAAGTCACGCATACGCCGCGGTGCTAACATCGCATAGGGCATGCTGGTAGTGATTAGCAATACCGCGAATGCGGCGAAAAACACAATCGAGAGTATTGAGTCGCTTTTTCGCCTAAATAGGGCAAGTTGGTGCCTGATAATGGATGAAGAATTAACATCGGAAAATGCCTGACCAGACTAAATTCCATCTCGGCAACGATACCCACAAAGAGACCTTTTTGAGGTTTGTATTACTAGTGGGGCTGCTTGCTGCGTATTTCTTTTACATGTGCAGAAAATACGATGCGTCGACTGGATTTGGCATATCTATCTTGACGTGGAGTTTTTTTGTTTTGTGTACGCCGATTGCAGACGGAGGCTTCGTTCTGGCTTTTCCAGTTCGGCTTTTATTTGGCGTAAAGATGTGGATTACGCAGGTGATAATTTGGTTTTTTGCAGTTGGTCTGAATCTCTATTATCTCGCATACTCAGCATCGCTCTATCAAAAGAGTGAGATTACCAGCGTTCTGCATAAAATTCTAACGCAGCCGTATCCGAACTGGGCAATTTTAATTTTAAGCGCTGCCGGAACAATACTTTCAATAGTGTTCGGAGACGAGATGATGGACGTAACAAATCATGAGCATCGAAAAAAATTTCATCAACACGGATTTGCTCACAAAGTTATACTAGCGGGAGGGCTTGGTCTGCTTACAATAGTGGCGTATTACCACGTGCTGAGCGGCCTCGACATCAAACTGCCGACGGGATGAAACGTCCGGGCGCAAAACCAGCAAAGCGCCAGAGTTTGAGCCCGGAAGTGATTGGGTATCGAGAAATTACTTCCAGTGGTTATACCAGCCGGTATTATAAGCGACACGTCTGGGTTCGCACGGTCTATTCCAGTTGAAATATCGGCGCTCGGCGTGCCGGAGTTCTGCGCGCTCCTGGTAGTAGTTGTTAAGCGCTCTGCGATATCCGGTTCGATCGCCTTCTCGGCGTTCGTGCTGGACCCGGTGCCAAGCATCTCGAACATCCCGTTGCTGTGAATTGAAGTAACGCGCAGCGTTCGATCGGAAATGCTTATCGGTCGATTCGGCTGAGGCTAAAGACGGCACAGCAAACATAAAAGCCAATAAAAAACCAGCGGTAGTTTTCATTATATCGGTCATTTAGTTTCCCTCAATTTATTAAGTAGTTTTGTTTAATGAGTTTGTCGTGCTTGGGCGGCGTTTGGTTTACCTCAGGGCTCCTTAAACAGTTGAAGAGAATGAAAAAAATTTCTGAATAAAGTCTACCCAACGATCGTAGCGTTAGCTGTCCCTGCTAGTTTTGCGCCCTAACAAGGCGGAGGGTATACTCCAGCCTTGCAATTTTCTTTGGACAAAGGACATGCACAAATGAAACTTAGCCTCCAACTCTTTGCCGCGATTATTGGATTAGTTGTTTGCACCGCAGGCTGCAGCAGCGATGACAACGATTTTGTCAATGCAGATGTTGTTCGCATAAATCTATCCGATAGTACTATTGCCGTTGGAGAAGGCAGTGTAGTTGCGGTTGAGTTTTCATTCAGTTCGAACGCAGTTTTTTCTAATGAGAAAACGCTTTATTTAGTAATTCGTCTGGACTCGTCGCTGATGCTGCGGGAAGGAACTTCGGAAATAGACGGATTCACCTCCTCGGCTGACAAAAGTGTTGGTGCGCAAATTACCGAATGTCCGGAAAGCGGCGAAACAATTCTATTATACGCGCTTGATCGCTTCGACCTAGACGAAGCAGATAATCCGTCCGGTGATGCCGATGCGAGGCTTAATTTTACAATTGATGGAATCGCAGCGGATTCAGAAGCAATTATTTCGGCCAGGGCAGACGATGAAAATCTGATGCAATCTTGCGAAACGAGCTTAGTCCCTGAAGCGGTGACCTCATTAATCGTCGCTGGGGTATAGCCAACAAAAGCTTAAGCTGCCTTTTCTGCGGGCATTTTAATTTCATCGATGCAGT
>JAGRAN010000166.1:10897-11281 GCA_020434585.1 Bdellovibrionales bacterium | reverse complement strand
GCCAGCCAAAATACAGTGTTGTGATCAATGTGATGAAAGCGAACATCCAAGACACAGCGGCTAGTTTTGGAAAATTGTCACCGAGGAAAATGCTTCCAACTATTGGAACAGCCAAATGAAGGCTGGGAAAACCGGAAATTAGGTAGACCGGGATTGTGCTGTGGGGGTTTAAACCCATTGCTGCCTTATGAGCCCAAAGCTTCTCCTGCATATCGCTGACTTCGGTTAGCGGCAAGTTGGCTATTAAATCTGGAACGGTGAAGCAAGGTCCGAGCGTCGGCAGTGCATAGACCATAAGTATTCCTAACAGCCAGACTAACGTGAAAGTTGCTACAAATCTTTGAGCAGACTCGCTCGGACGCTGCAGCACCATAACTATGATTA
>JAGRAN010000166.1:0-10888 GCA_020434585.1 Bdellovibrionales bacterium | reverse complement strand
AAGGCTGTGTAGTTATAAAAAAGCTTATACATCTTGCTGAGTAGCAGCGCCGAATTTGCTCCAAACAGCGTAATCAAATGCTCTGTTGCGCTTGCTCCGAAAAGTTTGGTCTCGATTGCCAGCAGCTCATGATCGAAATAACGGTACGCGATAAACGGAATGAGGTGTTTTAAATTAATGTAAACGACAAACATCAAAGCGACGGCATGAAGCAGGCGCAGATCATGAATGATTTGCCCCAAGTTTAGATAGCTGCGCCTATAGCGCGTCCAAGTATAGAGCAGCGGGACCTTTGCTTCAGGCGCATGCTTGATGCGTCTGATGTCGGATATGCGAAGTGCAAAAACAGTTATCAGCAATCCAATCGTGTAAAATACGAACGAATGATAAACACGCTGAAAATACAGCGCTGCAGGGTAGCGCAGCGGAGTGCCCACTACCGCATACAGCGCTAACGCAAGAACGGTGAATGTAAAGACTATCAGCTCAGCCGGGAATAGGCCGACAAATCGCCTTGTATTGCAGGAAGGCGCAGCCGCCTCCGCTGAACCAGCGCAGCTACGCACTACCTGCTCCTCTCGAATATTAAATACCTTCGATTACGATTCGGCGATCTTGCCAAGTCGATCGCTTCGCTTTCAACCTAAGTTTAGCGAGGCGACGCTTGAGGACAAGAGTCGGAAGATATCCGCCATTCTTATCTGATTCGCGGTAGTCGTTGCGGTCCTCGACAGGTGGAGGAATAACGGTTCCACGCTTTGAGGCGCTCATAAGCTTCAGGCGCTCCTGGCGCGACCTTAAAAAGTCCGGATTGACATTCAGCGAAAGCGCGGTATCGAACGAGTCGAGCGCCTCTGAGATTCGCCAATCGTTCATCGCCTGGTCGATTTCAAAGACTGTAGACACAGCTAGGTCCATTAAGGCTTCGCGTGCCGGCCCGTTATCGCTGTCCATCTGCAATACATCCATCAGGGCTTCGTAAGCATTCTGACCTTTGGGTTTTACGTAATAACCCAAGTCGAAATACACCTGAGCTTTGGCCAGCATGACATTAGTTCGTTCGACAACATCTCCAAGAATGTTCTCAATTTCTTTGAGCCGGGCAGTCGCATGCTCGTTTGTCGGGTCAAGCCGTTGGATTTCACGGTAAGCATCTCTGGCGTTTCTTCCAGGAGGATACACATAGTTGCCTGAATCAAAGTATCGATCAGCGTCTGCGACTAGTTCCGAAATTTTATGGGCAACTTGTGCTTTGCCACGCTGCTGCCGGTCGAGTAGCGCAAGTCTGTCCTGAATTTCGACAAGCCTACGTTTCGCGTAAGTGTGGTCAGGATCGAGGTTGAGAATTGCCCGGAAGCGGTCTCTCGCATTATTTTCAGGCGGCTCAACTAAAGCCCCGGTTCTAAAGAACTCGTCTCCTTCCTTCAGCAGTTCCTTGATTTTAGTTTCTCTGGCGGATTTTTTCATCTTGGCCGCCTTCGCCGCAACTGCCTTCTTTTGCTGAATTGCGCTGTAGTAGCTTTGTCCGGCAACGGCTACGAGGGCGATTATCACCGCTGCGGCGATGCCAATATACAGACTGGCTCTGCTTTTTGGCCGATCGATTACGCGGTCTACGTTCTCCTCACTGAACGTGAAGACTTCTCCCGGCGCGATGTAGCGCAGCTTTGTATCACCAACAATCAAAACATCGCCGCGAGTCAATTCTACTTCGGAGGTTCCTTCGACTTGCTCGTCGTTTATCACGAGCGGTTGTGCAGACAGGGCTCCTATGTGGTATGAGGCGCCGCGCTTAACAACAATTGCATAGCGAGACGGCACGTCTTTGCCAGGAACGCAGACATCGCAAAAGGAGTCGCTACCCACCATTGTCTGGTCGCCTTCGAAGTGAAAGCGCTTCCCGGCTTGGCTGCCGCTAATCAGAACAAAACTGCCCTTAAGCACGCCTCCTCCGGCTTCCATTCCTACCATAGTTGAGGCAACGTCCAGCTGCTTGTGGTCTTTCCCAGACCCGTTAATCACAGGTCGAGCACCCACCATAGTCTGGTCTGCGGAACTTTGCGAGCTGGCTGCATGCGTCGAGCCGCCCGATGAGCCGCTTGACGAGGAGGTAGACTGCGATGCTTCGTGAGAATCCAACATGCCTTGCAGCTGCTCACGGGACATCGAAACAGCAATTGTTTCAGTGCTGAGACGACCTTCCGATCCAATCTTCGATTCCTCTCCTTCCTTCGCTGCGGATTTGCCACCAGCCAGCGCATCGATAAAATCATCTACTGTTTGAAATCGTTCCGTTGGATCTTTAGCCAACGCTTTCATAACTGCGGCGTCGACAAGTGGTGGGATTTTATCGTTAAGCTTTTTGGGAGACGGGACGGGATCCGTAATCCGCATCATAGCTGCTTGCAGAGGGTTGCTGCTAGAAAACGGCTTTTGTCCTGTTAGCAGCTCAAACAGAATTACTCCCAAAGAATAAATATCCGCTCGATTGTCGACTTTGCTCGCACCGCTTACCTGCTCCGGTGCGATATAAGCGGGGTCGATAACGAGGCGCCCGCCAGAAGTTTTTTCTCTTAGGATTTTGCCAATCGTCGAAGGGTAGAACCCGGCTAGACGCGCTTCGCCGCCCTTGAACAAGATTGAGCGTGTGTCGAGGTGGCCATGGATCGATCCATGTTCGTGAATCTCACCCAATCCCTCGCCGATCGTGCGCATAAGCTCTATTGCAGGTGCGACCTCCCATGGGCTTGGATTATCTCGTAGTTTGTCGCGCAGCGAAGATGTTTCAAGCAATTCCATTGCAAGATAGAAGCAGTCGTCACTGCAGCCACCAGCAATAATCGGGACCAGGACGGGGTGGGAAACTTCACGCAGCTTCTCAACCTCTTCCTCAAAGCTTGAGATGTGTTCGTCGTTGCCATCTGGACCGTCAACAAACAGCTTAATAGCGATTTCTCGATCGCCTAGCTGCTTGTCATGTCCGCGATGAACATGGCAGTTGGGTCGTTCGACTAGTTTTTCGCCGACCACAAATCGACCGTCTATTTCGTTTGGAATATTCATCACCGCCTATTCCCCTTTTTTGTTTGAAAACAATCCGAGTACGTCGTCTAAGCCGGCAAGTTCCATCTCCTCGACGAATGAGGGCACGTTGCCGGTCCACTTATGACCGCCGATGATCTTCTTATCTTCGGTTAGGCCTTCGCGGACAAATTTATAGATGTCATTAACCACGTAAATGCCGCCTTCCTGAAGCTGTCCGATCTCAGTTATGTGAGTAACTTTACGGCTGTGATCGGGGAGTCTGGCAGCTTGAATCACAATATCGATGGCGCTAGATACCTGTTCTCTAAGTGCGAGCATAGGAATCTCTAGTCCGGAAAATAATGATAGAGTTTCCATCCTCGAAAGAGACTGTCGTGGTGAGTTAGCGTGGATCGTGCACATCGAGCCGGAGTGGCCGGTGTTCATAGCCTGCAGTAAGTCAATTGCTTCGCCACCGCGAATTTCACCAACGATAACGCGGTCTGGACGCATCCGCAGAGACACTTTTACGAGATCTCGGATCGTAACTTGTCCGCGGCCTTTCTTGTCGGGCGGCTTGGTTTCCATCGGGACTACGTGGTCCTGAGTTAGCTGCAGTTCCGCTGAGTCTTCAATGGTAATAATCCTTTCGTCGTCCGGCACCAGGCCGGAAACGACGTTGAGCAGTGATGTTTTACCGGAGCTCGTTCCTCCTGAAATTACAATATTCTTTTTGAGGACGACGCAGGCTTTCAGAAAAAGTGCCATATCCGGCGTCATCGAGCCAAACCCAATAAGCTTCTCCAGGGTAAGTGCTTCTTTAGAAAATTTTCTAATTGCAACGGCTGCACCCTTGCGTGAGCAAGGTTGGAGTAATACGGCGACACGTGAACCGTCAGGGAGTCGTGCGTCTAAGTAAGGTTCTTCCTCGCTCACTCGCCGCCCAACGTATTGCGCGATGTTAAGAATAGCTGCGTGGAGCTGGCCCTCGGTAAATTTCTCAGGGGCTAGCTGCAGCCGACCCTTGCGTTCAATATAAATTTCCTCGGGGCCGTTAATCATTATTTCAGAGACTGTTTCGTCCTCTTGATAATGCCAAATTGGACCAAGGAAGTTGGCCATCGACTTCCAGTAGAAGTCATCGGACTTGCTGCTGGCGGAAAGCGACTCGGCAGCGGCTTGGTGAATCTCAGCGTGCGCTTCAGGAGCTTCTTCCGCGGCCGTGTCGACCTGATGCGCCATTGTCGAAGTATCTTCCTCTTCCGGCTGCTCTGGTGTTGGCGCTTCCTCTTCCTCTTCTTCTTCCTCGACGACTAGTTCTACTGTTACCAAGGTGTTGCCAACAGCTATTTTGTCGCTTGGGCTGACCTTGGCTTTTTGTACCTGTTCTGAATTGACGTATGTGCCGTTTGTGCTGCCGAGATCTTCTACAACTACAGCACCATCCTCGACGGACAATCGTGCATGATAGCGCGAAACTCCTTCAGCCTCGATGCATATGTCGTTGCCCGACGCTTTGCCAATCATTAAAGACGACTTTCCAGAGGAAACTCGCTTAGTGTTGCCGTCTGATTGGAATACTACAACTTCAAGCATGAAGCCTCTCCCCAAGTGAACTACCGTCTATATCTGCCCGGATCGCGACGGACCTTTTTTGGAACAATCTTTTTGTCGTTAAGCATGCGGTCGGCGATTACTAAGCGCAAGTCCGATTCATCCGGAAACATTGTCTTCACGGCTAATAGCGCATCGTGAGCGGCGATCCAGTTTTTGGCGCTGGCAGCTAATTTCGCGCGATTGAGTCGGTTGTTAACGCGGCGCCACAATTCAGCCTCAAGCTTCGCAGTCAACGACGAGAGCACACGAAGGTGTCGACTGCCGGCTTCCGCATCAAACTCGGAGGAAGGGCCGGTGCGCTCGGAGATTATACCGTTCAGCTCCTGCTCCACCTCCTGTGCGGTTGGGAACGGAGCTTCGAGAAAGACGCCGTAGGCATACCCGTCAAGAGAGAGCTCGTTGATAGCCTCCAACTCGGCGACCTGCAAGGAGCGAATAAGTTCGGACAAGGACGAAGCAGTCTGATCCATACCCTCTGCCAATCCCGCAGATTCATGCAGTTGATCGGTCAAATCCTGTCTCTCGTGACGTCCGATCGGAGTCGCCCGAACGTTTCTAACCGCCCATTTTAGCGACTTGCCGGTTTTTGGATTGAAGCTTCGGTTCTTAAAGATCAATTTTCGATCCTGACCGATCTGCGGATCCCTGATTATCAGAGCCCACGGCTGCCAAACATCGACTTGTGGATCAATTGTTTGCAGGTGGGCTTCATCGACCGACACATCGACGACGGCTTCGCTTTTATAGTCAAATTCGACGAGCAAATCTGCGGGAGGTAGCGTGAATTGAGCCATGGCCATGTGACGATTGTCACGCTCTTCTTTCGCCGAGCCGTCGCGCATGTATCCGATAACTCGTTCCTGTGCCTGGGTTAGGGGGATCAGTACGTCACTTAACTGCTTTACCTTTTTCTTTTCTCGGGGCATCAGCAGAAAAACGCTGAGCGCTGCTACTGCTAGTAGTGCCGCGAGCAGAACGAGTTTGCCGCCCTTTTTTCGCTTTTTTTCGGGTTGGGCAGAGTCACGACTAGACGGCTCGGAGGAGCTCGGAGGCGGCGCTACTACCGTATCGTCAAAATTGACTCGGAACAGAGCATCTCCGACCTTAAATTCGTCTCCGTTAGACAGAACTCGCGCTCCATCGGCACCGGCGTTAACCGGAAAGCCCATATGCACAGTGCCGTGAGTGCTGCCCAAGTCCATTAACCGCAAAGTGCCTTCGTGCGGACCGATTACGGCATGCTTCCGCGAAACAGAAGGATCCTGAAGCACAAGATCATTATCTGGTGCTCGGCCGATGGTTACGCCTTTTGTGCGATCGACCGAAAACTTGAATATGTCGCCAGAGCTGGGGCCGGATAGTACGGTTATCTCTACTCGAGCCGTCATTTACTACTCCTGTAAATATTGAATCAACAACGGCGTAAACAAAATGATGAATGACGCCGGAAAAATGAAAACGACCAGAGGTCCAAGCATTTTCATCGGGAGCTTGTTTACAAGTTCTTCGGCGAGCTGCCAGCGGCGCTTTCTGGCCATTTCACTTTGGGCGCGAAGTACTGGAGCGATACTGGCACCGAGTTGATCGGCCTGAATTAATGCGAGAACGAAAGCGTTAATCTCACTCATCGATATGCGCTCTGCAAATTCACGCAGGGCTTCCTGCCGCGTTCGACCCAAAGCCATGTCGCGCTCGATTTTTTCCATTTCTCGCAGCAGTGGGCCGTCTCGGCCTTTTTCAACTACAACTCCCATCGCACTTCCGAAATCAAGTCCGGCATCCATCGCAAGGCGCAGGATGTCCAGTAAATCTGGCAAGTCTCGGAAAATCCGACGTCGCCGTTTAGAGATGTAACCTTCGAGCCAAATATCTGGATAAACAATACCCAGGATAACAAAGGCCCCTGTTAAGGTCGGCCACATGTCCAGCTCGTTGTCCATGAACATTCCAACAAGAAACAGTAGAATGCAGGCGACAATTCGCGTTGCCTCAAATTCGTCTGCGTTAAGGTCTCCCGGCATGCCTGCACGAATCAACTTCTGCTGGCGCTTGGCCCTGCGCTTCGCAATCGGAAGCAGCCCGATAAATTCGCCAATTAGCTCTATCAGCCAACCAAAGTAGCGCAGGAACCAGTGTCCCCCAGAAAAGCGCGTCGCACCGTCTGCACCGGTGTCGTACTGGCTGACTGCCTGTGTGGCGTGACGCCTGTCGATTAGCGCCCAAAAGTAGATTATCAAAATTCCCGACAAGGCTGATACGAGCCATGTCATTATTGTTGACCACTGCATAGTTAACAATCCTCCCCGCCTAGACGTCGATATCCAGCAGCTTGCGAATCCAGACCTGCGCCATCAAAACCATGCCCACAACTAATGCTACCGACCAGATTCCAATTTGATATCCAAACAAAGTTTCAATGTGATTACGATCTACGAACCAAAGAATGACCATGAGAGCGAACGGCATGATGCCCAGGATCATTCCCTGGAAACGGCCTTGCGCGGTTACGGCATCAAGCTTTCCTTGAATGGTGGCCTGCTCACGAATTGTGCTCGCAATGTTCTGAAAAATTTCTGTTAAATCGCCTCCACAGCGCTTTACGATCGTAATACCGCTAGCAAGAATTGAAACGATAATTGAATCAAGCCTGTTGGACATGTTCGTAATTGCTTCAGTCAGGTCGACCCCGAGTCGCTCCTCAGCGAGAACGCGGTTGAACTCTTGGGTAATTGGTGGTGGAAACTCTTTTACTAACAGTTCAATTGCCTGGCGCAGGGTCAAACCGGACTTTAGTGCGTTGCCCATTAGTCCTAAAGCTTCAATTAACTGTGTTTCAATAGTCTCGATGCGTTTACGGCGCATATTATTGAGAATTACCATTGGCACGACCCAGCCTATGGCACCGAGAAAAATTCCTAAGAAAACATTGATTAACGAAGTTCCAAACAGAAAGAGCAAACCGGTTACGAGGAAACGTAAAAACACAAACACGTCCGGTGGGAGGTTGATGTAAAGATCCTGCAACGTGCTGCTCCCCATCGCAGTCTGTTGTTCTCGTACGTCGGACGCGGCTGACTCAAGCTTGTCCATAAAGGAGTAAGCTACAAACAGCGCTGCGACGAAGATTAGAGCGAGTATTAAAATTCCGTAGGTATCCATAGATTGTTCCTTCGCTAGGCATCCGGTGAGAACACGTTAGCGTTGACCTCCTTTCCTTCTCGCTGCAGTTTCTGGAAGAACTGGGGGACATATCCAGTAGCCTGGTGGGTGCCCCGGGTCTTGCCCTTGTCGTCGTATCCTTCCTGATTAAATCTAAATACGTCCTGAAGGACCACAATGCCCTCATCGTAGTCCATCCCGCAGACTTCAGTAATCGCCGTTACTTTACGAGACCCGCAGCTGAATCGAGTCTGCTGGATTACAATATTGACGGCGCTGGCGATCTGTTCGCGAATAGCTCTTACCGGCAAATCCATTCCGGCCATCAACACCATTGTTTCGAGACGAGCCACCATGTCGCGCGGAGAGTTAGAGTGCCCAGTGGTCATTGACCCGTCGTGTCCCGTGTTCATCGCTTGAAGCATGTCCAGCGACTCTGCGCCCCGACACTCCCCGACTACGATTCTGTCTGGACGCATTCTCAGAGCATTCTTTACGAGGTCGCGAATTGTTATCGCCCCTTTTCCTTCGAGGTTCGGAGGTCGAGTTTCAAAGCCAATCAAGTGTTTCCGTTGAAGTTGAAGTTCTGCCGCATCCTCAACCGTAATCACTCGCTCCCCTTCAGGGATAAAGCTCGACACGACGTTGAGCAGCGTAGTTTTACCAGATCCGGTTCCGCCGGAAATGACAACATTCATACGGTTCTTGACGGCCAACTCAAGGAACTCTGCCATCCCGGGTGACATGGAACCGAACTTAACTAGGTCTTGAATTGTGAGCGGGTCCTTGGAGAATTTCCGGATCGTGATGCACGGACCTTTCAAAGTCAGCGGACGAATAACTGCGTTAACCCGCGAACCGTCTTTCAAACGCGCATCAACGATAGGCGAGCTTTCATCTACGCGCCGACCGATTGGGGCAATGATTCGTTCAATTGCACCAAGCACCGCCTTCTCACTTGAGAACTGCAAATCCGTCAAACCAAGCTTTCCAGCTCGTTCCGCGTAAATCATGTCGTAGCTATTGACCATGATTTCTGAAACTGTTTCGTCAGCAATCAGCTCTTCGAGCGGTCCAAGCCCGAGAGCTTCGTCAAGCATCTGCTTGATGAGTAGCTCACGATTTAACCCAGACGGAATCTCCCAGCGCAGTTCTTCAAGAATTTGCTCAACTGTCGCTCGAGTTCTAGTGCGTAGCCCCTCATCATCCATCGCAAGGATGTCTTTACGCCTGAGGTCTAGTCTTTGCAGTAAAATGTCGTGAACTCGACCCTTGAACGCAAATTGCTCCTGTCGAGTCGAAGTTTTCTTTGAACCTTGAGATTCAGTCTGGCGCGCAGCAACTGCGGCCGCCGACTGGGCGGCCGCTTTCTGGAAAATCCCCGTAGCCTCTGCATCAACCGCAACTTGGGGCCGCAGGATAAACTTGGAAATTACGACGCGTTGATTGTCCGCCAGCGGCGTTTCGACATTAGCTTCGATCTGGGTATCTTCGACATAAGTTCCATTTGCGCTCCCGATGTCGGTAACGCAGATGCTTTTGCCGTTTGATCCAGGCGAATGTGTCAGAATTGCATGTTTGCCGGACACGTCCGGCTCGGACAAGACTATGTCGTTTGAGGAGGAGCGCCCAATCGTCACTTTGTCTTTGTCAAAGGTGAGAATCTCAGCCGAATCTGCACCTTTATCTGCATGCTCAATTTCAACAATCAACGTCATTCGAAATTAACCTCGTTTACCTGCACGCTTCTGAGCTTCAAACAGGCCTTGCAGCTGCTTCTTCAAGCGTTCCTTTTCTTCGTCAGACATTTGCTTGCCCTGTTTGATGGTCTCAATAATCGTTTTCTGATCTTCGCTGAGCAGGTCGACTACCCCGGAAATCGGCTTAATTTCGATCGGAAGTGTCTCTGAAGAATTTCTCAGCAGAATGTCGATCTTGCCCGACTTTCGCGCAAAGTTGAGGCGCATCGCGTCGTGAACCGGAAGCAACAGCGTTAGCGTATTGTACTTCTTTGGGCGTCCGCGTTTTGAGCCGAGTTCCTGTTCAATAACAGAATACGATCCGGTCGAAATTACCGGCACGCTTTGCAGCAGGGCCATTGAAAACTTCTCGCTTAGTCCGGGGGCATTAAAAGTCCAGACGAGGTCGATTCTGTCCCCTGTTACTATCGAACCGGCAAGTGAATCCGTTTGACCGACCGGCAAAGTGATCGCTCGCATGTTTTCGCCGACTACTTGGTCGGACAGGCGTTTGCCGACTGCTCTGCGAACACTAAAATAGTTTTCCAAAATGTAGTCACCGCGAGGAACGTCGACAGTTACCTCTTGGCCCAGATAGGTGTCAGCTTCTTTCGCGCTTATCGCTACTCGCGGCGCAAACTGTTTCGGAACCCGTACGGTCTCGATTTCCTTTTTGCGCAGGCTGTCACCGCTCTTAATGTCTTTCTTGGCGCGGATTAGCTTAACAATTTGCTTGGGACGAAATTCGTCGACCCGGCTTTCAATGTAAAACTTGTTGGCTACCACCGCGATTACTGCGATTAAAATCGCATAAATCAGTTGTTTGTTTCGTCCACTCACGTGTTTACTCAGCTCCTCTGTTTGACGTCAAAATTCGGTTCTATTGAAATTTGCTCCTCTCTACGGGACGGGTCTCGAAATACAGTAATAAAACGGCCGCACGTATCCTAAAACGGCGCGCGGCAAAAGTTCAACTACTGGGATGCAGACAAGCGCAACCAGCACGATAAGGAAAATGTATTCGGTCATGGTTTGGCCTGATTCTTCGCCAAGTTTGCGGGCAGCACGTTCGATCAGCGGATTTCTCATCTTGGTCCTCCACGATAGGCTTCAAGCAGCGGAGCCACGATCACGGTAACTACTGTCTGCACGTCGTCGTAGTCTTCGCTATTGCCTGCTGGAGCAAAAAGCAGCGATGCTTCCTGCTGTTCACGGTGAAATTTAGCGGTTCGAATCTTTGGAGACAGATTAATTGGCGTTTTAAGCGTCCAGCCTAGAGCAGCCATTGCATCAGCGTAATAGAGCAAATTCTCTCGCACAGAGCCTGGGTTGGTGTAGACCGCTGTGTA
>JAGRAN010000165.1 GCA_020434585.1 Bdellovibrionales bacterium | reverse complement strand
CATGTACCTTCGGCGCATTTCCAATCACTTTTCTTTGCGATCGCAGATTTTAACAGTGCTGGATCCTTCGGGACTATGAAAATCTGAGCACTACCCTGTCCGATTCCCAGACCCCAAAGCCCTTCAAGGTCTACGCCTTCTTCCCGAAAAAAGGAGCCCATACGAGCAGCCTGACCCGGCGTGTCTGAAACACGAATAAAAAAGTATTTCTTGCGAACAAAATTCATAAGCACCCCTCAATCAGCGACTACGTAAAGCACCGGATCCGCAGTTTGTCAATCATTTGAAATCCTAAAACCATTCCCTAGGAACGTTTCGTGGTATTTCTCTTCTTCAGTTCTTTGCGAAGCTCGTCAATATCGCAGCGCTTGGATTCTAAGAAACTGTCTAGCGCCTCGACAAAAAAGCTCTCCAAATCGCCATCCGATGCTCCAAAATTACTCACGATGTGATCGTATAACGCGCGTGTTTCTGAACTTACGCATAGTGTGACCGTTGTGTCGCTGAATCTATCGTCAAGCAAATCGCGAACAAGCCCGGAAAGCGAAAGGCCTGCATCCATCACCATTTCGTGCTGCTCAGGTCGAATAAGTAAATTAACTCGTTTAAACTTGTCTTCAGCTTTCTTCATTACTTCCCTGCCAATCTTTCGGCGGCGCTTCCCCCGGCGAAAACAATCTTACATCTCGACCAACAGCTTCTGCCACTAAATCGATAAACTCACTGCGTGGGAGCACTGTTGCCCCAAAACTTTCGAGAAGCGGTGTCATCTGTTGACAATCAATCCACTCTACGCCGCGTGATTTTAAATATTCGACCAGGCACCATAAACATAGCTTGGAAGCGTTTGAGATACGATAAAAAAGCGACTCGCCGGCGACCATCGCACCAACAGTCACTCCGTAGAGGCCTCCAATCAAACTGCCGCAGTCCCAGCACTCCACACTGAAACCATGGCCCGCACGATGAAAGTCAACATATGCACTGAGAATTTGACTCGTAATCCAAGTGCCATCCTGACCTTGGCGATTTGCAGACTCTGCGCAGCCGTTAATCACCTGCGCAAATGCCGAATTAAAACTGTAGGTATAATTGGTCTTACTGCGTTCCTTGCGCAAACTGCGCGGCAATTCGAAATCATCCAGAAACAACACCGCTCGCTGGGGAGGACAAAACCATGTCAGGGTGGTGTCGTCGACTATTGGCCAGGGGAAGATCCCGCTGCTATATGCCAGAAGCAGCGACTCCACCTCCAGATCGCCCCCAACCGCAAGCAGGCCCGAATCATCTGCGTTTTCAACTGGCGGAAAAGCTCTAATAACCATGGAACGCTACTGCGATTAGTATCAATTGCCTGCCGTCCGCTGTGTGCCGACAAGGAAAGATTATGGTATTCAATCAAATGGGACAAGCACAGCCAACGATGGGGCAATCGCAGATGTCACTGCTTAATTGGGTGAAAGAAAAAGAACAGGGCTTTCAAATTAACGGCCCTATCGGCACTGTCGCGCTGGCGGTCTTCGGCCAGCAGGTGAATCCGCACTTGCAGCAAGGGTTCGGGAGCACACGGATGTATCTCGACACCTCTCACCTCCCGATGGGAGAGAAAGAGCTGACGTTTTTCATCACTGCATTTTCCATGCTTGCCAAGCTTGCCGATGCCGACGGCGATATTAGCAGCACCGAGAAACGCACAATCGGCCGCTTCATTCAAGATGGCTTAAAGCTTGACCAGGACAAGAGCGAACTAGCGCTGACAATATTCCGAGTCGCACGCAACGTCGATTTCACCTTTGAGGATTTTGCAAAACAATTTAAGGAAATAAACAAGCGAAAACCTGCAATGCTGGAAAGCTTCATGGATGTCCTTCTGGCCCTTGCAGCGGCTGATCAGGTCTTTTCAGCTGAAGAGCGAAAATTACTTACTGTAGCACGCGATGTTTTCGAAATTTCCGAAGCCAGGTTCGAGCAGCTTAAACAGCGTCATTTGCAGGACGCTAACACGCCCTATCACGTCCTCGGATGCTCACCCAACGATCCACTGGATGTCGTGAAAAAGAACTACCAAAAGCTGTCCAAGCAGTGGCATCCTGACCGAGCAGTCAAAGAAGGCATGCCCGCAGAGTTTTCAGCGGTAGCCAAACAAAAGTATGAACAAATTGAGGCTGCGTTTGCAGCCATCCAATCAGAGAGCGGTGATTCTTAGAAAATGAAACGAACTATATTTTGCCTGCTGCACGCAGCACTCATTTGCCTGGTAGTTCCTTCCACTGTGTTTGGCGCAAGCTTAGCCGGAGTAACCCTACCCGATGAAGCCGATGTCGGCGGCAAAAGCCTTGTGCTCAATGGCCTAGGTTTGCGCGAAGCAACTTTCTTTAAAGTTGATGTCTACGTCGCCGGCCTATATTTGGAGCAGAAGTCAAATAACGCTCGAGAAATTGTCGCGTCCCAAGGAACTAAACTTCTCGACATGAAGTTCGTCAGGGACGTCGATAAGGAAAAACTTACCGAAGCTTGGATTGAGGGCTTTCAAAAGAACTCTGTAAAATACGGCCGTTTAAAAGATCGAGTTGCTCAATTGAACTCAATGATGAGCGACGTCGAAGACGGCTCCACTATGAGATTCATCTTCAACACAGAGACCGTAGAGGTGTTCATCGCCGGCGAGAAGAAAGGCAGTATCGAAGGTCGCGACTTCGTCGAAGGCATGCTTTCCGTTTGGCTAGGCAAACACCCGCCAAACGAAGAGCTTAAAGAAGGCCTGTTAGGAAAGTAAGCGGGGCTATTTCTTTTCCGCGTTTTTGCGGGCGCGAATAGACGACTCAAGCGATAGGTCAAGCTGCGCCCGCACTTCTGACGCGTACTTAACTTCGAAGTCTTCCACCACTCCGTCGGCGAGCACAACTTTCCACAACATCGAAAGCACAAGCTCGCGCTGCTCGACTGAAAATCCTTCGCGGATGATACTCATGATATGGCCGGTTTTAGCCTTATCTTTTCTTAGAATCTCGGCAATATCGACGATGTGTCCGGCTTCATCATCACTCAAGTCGAACTGGACATTGAGCGAGCTCATGATGGATTTGAATTCGTCATCACCAAACGAGCTGTCCGAGTGGCCCATGTTAAGCATCAACGCAACCGTGGCGACCATCAAATCTTTTGACGTAGGCTGACCCTGCTTATTGACCTCAAGTGTTGCACCGCCCTGAAGAAAATCTGAAATTCGCTCGAACATTGCACCCTCCCGTAAATTCGGTTCAGCAAAACAGTACCAGAACAAGGTTATAACATAAAGATAAGTACTAGCGACGCCCCTTGAGTAGTGAATCAATATCGGATGTGCCTAGCATTTGCTCCAACATCTGCTTTTCTTCAGGAGACAACTGCTTAAACAATTTTCTTACAGCGTCTTCCTGCCGACGCATATCCTGCTTATTGCGCGGGGGATTAAGGACTGCTGGATCGATTCCGAAACCTTGAAGCAGGGGACCTAGTTGATCGACAAAACCACCCCCTGGTATTCCGACTGGCATGGGATATCCAGGATTAGCATTGCGGCTGCTCTTGTTTCGCCGGCGGCTGCTGCGCTTACGCTCAATTTTTCGCTGCTGACCGTTAAATAAATCTACGTTGCGATTTCCGTTAAGCAGCTGATCGAAAATTGCATACGGACTTCCGTGCTCCCTCTTCTGCTCTTCGGTTACTTCGTTTTTAATATGCGTGCCGTCGCTTCCTTCGCGGAAATCTTGGAATTCTATTACTTCCTTTTCCAAATCAATGTGCCGCTCGATTTGAATTCTAGGACCGATGTTACAATCGAGATAACCGTGCGGGGATTTCTTGTCAGACTGGGGAGAGAAAAAGCGATTACCTACAGCGTCGCAAGTTTTACTCGCCTGGAGCTCTCCGCATTTGACGTAACCCTTTAAATCAATATTGGAGCTAGCATAGCGAACCCCTTCTCCATCCTTCTCGCACCATTTGACAATACTATTAGCTCCCAGCAGCGGGTGCGGGAGCTCATCGCCCTTTACCTTGATAAAAATGGCGTCGCCGTCGGTAGAGACCACAGCGGGAGAATTATCTGCACTCTGAATCTCATCTGCCGCAAACGCTGTGCACGGCGCGGCAAGGGCTGCAGCAATCAGTATGTGACCGGCAATTCGCATAAAGTCGACTTTTTAAGTTTGTTCCCTATATTTATTATCGGTCCGGACCGATAAAAGCTGAGGTATAGAGCGCATCACTTACACCGAAATGAATTTAAAAACTTTAATAATCCTCGGCGTTTTCATCTTATTCCCCGCCCGGACCTATGGTCAAAGCTTTGAGCGGGAGTATTGGACGGGCGAATTCATCCAAACGACTCCAATACCTTGGAGCGGTGAAATGGAGCTGTACATTCGCTTCGAACCCGAAGGGGATCTGCCTCAGCCCATTGAAGGTGTGCTGAGCTGGACCGGACTAGGCACCAGAACGAAAATTGTGGGCTCAATGACTGAGCGTGGCATCAATTTCCGCGAAGCAGAGTGCCTCGCCGGGAACTGTGGGAAAATTGTGCTTGGAGGCAATTACCAGGCGTCTTTCTCAAAAAATCGCACACACCTCAGCGGAAAGGCTGTGCTGAAATCACGGGGACTTAGCGGAAGTTTTGAGCTTAAAAAGACTAAGCTTCGCTAAGCGAGCAAAAAACATCTAAATTTTTTGCCATTCAGATGGCGATAATCTGGTAAAATATCCGTTGTCATACGTACCTTTTGCAGTTTTTTCTTGAGCGGTTCAGCAGCCCATGCTGTTTTTTTAAAGGTCCTTAACTAAGCGTTATATCGAATGAAGCGTACATTTCTGATCTCTACTCTCTTCGTATCTACACTCACATTTCTGGCATCTTGCGGCTCCGGCACTAAAGTCACCGAAGTCACTCCTAGCAGTAGCTCAGGCAGTGCAAATACTTCCCCAGAGCTGCTTTCCTTGTGCGGTGCGATTTTGAATGCATTTGATTTGACCAACCCGGTTCCTGAAGGCACCGCCGAGCGAGTTACCGTTCAAGCGAACCGGCCCGACGCAGTAGTAATTACACGGCTCGAAGGTGAAGACGCCGGAAACCCGCAAGTAGTCAAACTGCATGGCGTAGCGCTTGCGGAAGAGTCTGGCTTTCGCTTCGACAACGGCGTTACCCTAATTCAGCAAATGACCCTTTCGGGCGCGTATTTTGTGCCGGCAAGCACAAATGGCGAATGCGATACCACTATTGACGGAAGCGTTCAGGGAGTGCTCGGGCAGCTTTATTCTCTATCAGGGCAGAATATTACTGAAGAGCTCGTCGCAGTTGGCTCGCTTGTTCCTGCTGCTGACGGCTGCGGAGGAGAACAGCTTGCTGCCTGCTACGGTTCAATTGAAGTTAACGTGCCCGTGTCTCCTCAAACCGTTACGAGATTTATTTGGAAGCCGGTTGCTGAGCGAGATGGGAACTTGGTCGTATTGGTCGACGGCTTTAACATAACGATTGAAGTCCGTGGCGCGATCACCCAAACTCTTGTGGATTTCGGTCCAAGTAACGGCTTCGGAAGCACTGCAAGGGCCAGCAAGCCCGGTTGTTCATTCGGCTCAGCTCAGGTCTACTTCTATGATTCTTCGGGAAGGCAAGTTCTGCTAGCCAACGGAGATGAGTTCGTAAGTATCCCGAATGGCTGCGATAGAGTCGAGTTCTAGACCTAGAACAAACATTCTACAGAAATTTTGGATTAAGCCGGCAACAGAACCTAACATTGGAGGCATAACGCCTTTAGGTTCTTTGCGGCTGGTTTTTAGGGTAGTAGCCCCATTGGTTACATCTCGCCGAGAGCGAATTCTCTGAGCGAGATGTATCTGCTACGTTTTATAAAGGTTTTTTACTATCTAGCGAGTGCGTTCAAGCACTAAGCAATCACCAAATCAGCAAAATTCGACAACTGACATCCTGAACATAACGGGATGGTAGCCCCCTTGTGGATCGTCCGCGCCGGTCTTCAGGGGGGCTACTCATATGCCCCGAATGAGAGGGAATAGGTTGGGGCCTGATGCTGTGTACTGGAACCGAGGTCGTTGATAACTGCGAAAGCAAGTTACACGACGATCGAAGTTCTAGTTACTACAGCATCAGGCCCCTAAAAAAGCCAATTCTGTGTCTTGTTTGTGTGTCTGTGTTTCTGTGTTTCTGTTCGTTCGTTTCGTTGTCTGTGTCTTTGTCTGTTTCGTGTGTTTGTTTGATTGTTTGTGTTCGTTAGTGTGTGTTTGGAAAAAATTCCCGGGGTTGAGCTTTGCTCCCCCGTCAATGAGTTGAGCTCTATCGCTCCTCCATTAGGTTTGTTTACCAGTATCGTAGCAGGTACATCCTAATTCTCCGCAGAAGATCCCCTGATTAGAGATAGGAAATACCATAATTTAATTAGCAGACCGCATCCTTTCCTCGACTTAATAGGGTGCCTTGGCTATGCTCTAGGGCGAATGTTTTACTAACGCTCCGGAGAAGCCAGATGAAATTCCGCATTTTTGCAGCAATCTTGATTTTGTTTATTCTGCCGTCAGCTGCAGCTGCGGAAATGACCCCCGCGCAAACGCTAGAAAAGATCGTAGCTTCGCTTAAAGCAAACCCGGGCATCGCCGGAATTGCTGACTTCGTTCATTGGCAGACAGCATTCGAACAGATGCCCGCTCCGCAGCTGAAAGAAATGGGGATATCTTCTCCTGAAGACTTGAAGAAATTTTACATCGAAGCGCAGAACGATCCTGGGGCAATTATCCGTCGTCAAATGAAACAGCGCGGACTTCCCGCTGAGCAGGCGCAGATGATGGAGCAGCACATCGCAGCAATGTCGACCCAGCTCAAACAGCGCATGGACGAGCAGCATACAAAAATCAAACGCACTACCTTCGAAATTGGCGAAGCATCCGTCAACGGCTCTGAAGCAAAAATTCCGCTGACTACCAGCGTCGATGGGAAGCAGAAGGAAGACGTTGTAACCCTTCGTAAGTACGGCAATGAGTGGCTACTTCCTGGACTAGCTTTTCTCGAGTCGACTGGTGATAAGGCCGCTGCCGCTGGTGGTGCACCGGCTGGAATGCCGCAACACTAAGCAATTGACTGAGGACAACCTTGAGCATTTGGCTTAGGTCACTTGCTGCATTACTTGTATCCTGCGCAATATATGCGGTTCCGATTGCGTTAAGTGGGTCCAGCCGCTTGCTGGGCCCCTTGGCGCTCGAATTGATTCTAGCGTTAATCGAAAAGGAGCACTTGCTGCTAGCGGCGACTCTGGGAAGCGGAGTCATTGCCTGCCAGGCTGCTTTGCTGCTAGCTGTTTTTATCGCGATTCCTAGTAGCGCCGCTGTTCGCGTTGTCTGTTTCGTTTTTGCTTTGTTGCTTTATTTCGTAGTGCAGCATTTGTCTTTTGCCCTCACACTGGCCAGCGTGATAGTTCACGGAGTAGAAGCGTCCCAGACTAAAGTCCCGGGAGATGTGTATGTCCACTGCGCCATCCCTAATGCCGCTGTTATCCAAGCGTCTAATCATCTCTCGCCTCCAGGAAAAACCTTCCTAGGTGTTACTAGGGAAGCTAAGAATATGCGGCTGTTGGAGTATGATGGTGACAACTGCCAAATCAGCCGGCGTTTGATAGAATTTTCATCCCTAGACAGTTTGCCAAGCCGGTCGCGCCCCGGTCATGTACTGCTTTCCTTAAACGACACTCACTCACTAATCATGACAAACGGTAAATCTTCCATGCTTCCAAATGCTGGACGAGGAGCTGTCATATCTGACCAAGGCTTGCGCCTCGTTTGGACGAGTGGAAACAGCTCCGAACAGGCGCTTCTCAACAATTCACAGCAGACTATCCAAATGCTAAGTCGAAAAGACGGCAAGACCTCAACAATTTCCATTAAAAGTGCTCTGCAGGAACTAGGAGTAGGAAATTTAGAGGTAGTTGCTGTTAGCGATACAGGCCAAACCATTACTTTATTCGGGCCTCCTAACATTCTTCTTCAAATTGATTTTGGCGGAAACGTAGTATGGGGACCTACAAAAATCGAACCCCCGCTGCGAAGCGGCACTTGGTCGACCGATCCGCACTTTATTACGGTTGGCAATCGCTCTTGGGCCGCTGTGTTTACTGAAGCCGAAAGCGGCGAACACGTAGTCTCTTGGTC
>JAGRAN010000008.1:15670-42278 GCA_020434585.1 Bdellovibrionales bacterium | reverse complement strand
TTTCACCGGCTAAATAGGAGGCGGAATCATCCGGCATCGCAGTAAAGATGTTTCCACCCATCACCTCTGCGACGAACTTCCCCCTCAGGCGATCGCCGATTGTTTCGCTGTCGCCGCCTACTCCCCAAGCAGAGAAGCCAATCAGCAGCTCATTGTCATCAAAGTCGTCAAAATCGCCAGCGAGGCCGACCTGAATCAGATCAGTCTGAGATACAACTCCGACTAGCACGCCGTCTTCATCGACTACCGGAGCACCGCTGATGTTGTTGGTGAGGAAGATATCGCGAACCTCTTCAAGGTTCATCGATGAGCTGAGAGAAATGACTTCCTTGTGCATGACTTCAGAGGCTGGAACACTGCGCAGATCCATGGCTGTTTTTCCTGAATAGTGGTGCACCTAACACAAAATGAAATTAAAAAAGAAAGCCGATTATAGCAAAAGCTTAGTTCGCTTCATACAACAGGACAGCCGCGCAATCGGCCTTTGCCATATTTTCTGTGCCAAAATCGCCCGCCCGTATGCGCTCCTCGAGGAAATCACGCACATTTCGACCAAAGAACGGCTGATGGCGCTTCAGAAAGGATTCGATCCAATCGTCGAAGCCTTTACGTGAGACATCAAAATTAAAGGTAACTGACTCCTTCAGTTCGAGCTTCGGGTAAATTCCGATGTGCAGCTGATCGATGTGCACCGACTGCTCGTCGCCGCGCCAGCTGACTAACTGCTCAGTTCCTTGGGTTTGCGCCTGTGCCACAACAAGCAGTTCGCCGTCATCGTTAATCCACGAGCTGAGCATAGACAGCACTTCGCTTAGCTCAAGCGAGCTGCGCCAAGGCCGGTATGGCGCAATCGCAAAATCGACAAAGCCTTCCAAATTTTTCGGCAGCCCCTCAGCGAACAGCGCTGCATCGAAGCGCTCACAGGCACGCTCAAGTAGAGGATCCGGCTCCTCGACAACTACAGCTACATCGAATCTCTCGCACAGCAGCGGCAACTGCCAGCCCACAAAATTGCCTGGAGGAGCATAAACCGCCAAGGGTCGCTCCTTCTCTCCGTGGTAACGCTGAGCAAACTGTAACGCCCGCTTACACACAGCTTCGTCAGTGATAAAGCCAATTTCATCAACGTCATCGAAGAGGCTGGTAATTCCGTGCAAACCCTCCCCAAGCCAGTGCGGCTCGCCACCGGAACGATCTCTACGTCCGGCATGCGGTTTTCTACGGAAGGACTTCATGGGGCTTGCTCATGTAAGATACTGAATTACCACTTCCAATATACATGAGATTGACTATTTCCGTCTCGTGAGGTTTTTCCAGTATGTGATATATAGAGATCCTACTTAGGATTACGAAAGTTAGATGGCCGATACAACTATCCTTATTATTGAAGACGACGAAGTCGCTAAACGCACTGCTGAGCGCTCCTTGGAGAAGCACGGCTTTGCGACATTAACTGCGGGCACTGGCGAGGAGGGCATCCAGGTGTTTTCCGGCAGCAGACCTTCGGCCATTTTGCTCGACCGCGGGCTTCCAGACATTGACGGCCTGGAAGTTTGTCGGCGGATTCGTGGGCTGCCGGGAGGCGAAGTTATTCCTATAATTCTCTTAACAGCCCAAGACGAAAATACCGAAATAGTAGAGGGATTAAATGCCGGTGCGGATGATTACGTTACCAAGCCTTTTAACGCTGACGTATTAGCATCCCGCATCAAAGCTATTCTGCGCAGGACCAGCGTGCAGGCAGCAGCAAAGCCTCAAGAAGAGGAAGAATCAGAAGAAGACGAAGATTTCAAGGTCAGCGAAGACGAGCCGATCGTCTACATTCATGGCCAAGAAATTCACCTCGATCCGCTCCAATACCATATCCTTTGGGTCTTTTATGAGCGCCGTGGAATGATTCTCGGACAGTACGACTTATTTGAAGCCACCAGAAATTTCGATGCCGGCACCACGCGTCGTGAAATCGAACTTTCAATCGACTCTCTCCGCGAGCTTTTCGCTCCATACGGCAACTACTTGGAGCATGTAGTCGGCATAGGTTACCGTCTCAGAGACTAGAGACAAATCGCGCCAATTGGCTTGGTCGCAAGTGGAATCAGTGGCATAAATAACTAGTAGATACGAACATCAATTGGATACTCGTTTGTTTAAAGCTGCCCCACGACCTGCGAAATTTGTTCTACTTCTGCTTTTGCTGGCTCCGATTCAGATCCAGGCAGAAGAGGTTTATGACCCGTTGGAATCCGTTAACCGCGCGATTTTTTCATTCAATGATTTTGTCGATACCTGGGTTTTGGAACCAGCTGCTTATGGGTATCGCTGGGTCACGACACCTGCAATCAGAACCGGCGTGCGAAATTTCTTCATTAACATTCAGTATCCGAGATACCTGATTAGCGATTTGATCCAGCTTAAATTCGATCAGGCCGCAGTGCATACCGGAAGATTTGTATTAAACACCACGGTCGGCTTTGGCGGCGTAATCGACGCGGCAGATAAAATGTTCGAGATTAAGCACCACGAAGAGGACATCGGTGTCGCGCTCGGATATTGGGGCGTTCCATCTGGAGCATACTTAGTTTTGCCGATCTTTGGACCATCGAATGTTCGTGACCTTTTTGGCCGCGTCGGCGACAGAGTCAGCGACCCTGTTTTTTGGCTTAGTTATTGGGACGAACTAAGCTGGGAGCAGCAGCTAGCTGTATCCTGGGGCAAGTCCGCAGTCGAAGCAGTTACCATCAGGGAAAGTTTAATTGAAGCGGTCGACGCCGCAAAAGAAGCATCGCTCGACTACTACACCTTTGTCCGCAAATCCTATGCGCAGCAGCGGGAAGGCTTAATCTACGACGGCCATCCTCCCGGAGTGGATGAGTTCGGTGACGATCTAGAGTTCGAAGACGATTTAGACTTCGATAATGAATCCGAGTAACACGAAAGGAAAGGTGCTCGATGGCTGTTGTCATTAGCGGAGAATATTTAGGGGACAAGAAGGTAAAAGCAGTCCATGGACCGTCCGGAACAGAGCTGCGCACCGCCGCCCCGATAGACAATCAGGGAGACGGAAGCTCTTTTTCACCGACGGATCTTGCAGCTGCTTCGATGGCAACTTGTATGCTCACAATAATGGGCATAGCTGCGGAAAAGCACGGTGTCGATCTTACTGGCGCGACGTTTCGCATAGAAAAACACATGAACGCCTCCCCGAGATATATAAAGGCCATGCCGGTAATCTTTCACCTGCCGAGCCACTTGAGCGACGATATGCGCGAAGTAATGAAGGAGGCTGCTTACACCTGCCCTGTCCACAGATCGTTCGACCCCAAAGTTTCAATCACCATCGATTTTAATTTCGACGTTTAGGGTCCCGGGCTGCGAACCGGCCCTTGAGATGGACCCGACGGCTGCCCTGCCTGCGGCGGCACCACCACCACTTCAGGTTCCGGTTCAGGATCAGGATCCGGATCCGGGAGTGGATTTCCCTGCGGAGGGTTCAGTACTTCTGGGTTTACTGGGACTGAAACGGGTTCCGGCAGCGGAGATGGCTCCGGAGCAGGCTGCGAAACGCTTACTGGCTCAGGCGCCGCCTCGGGCTCAGGTTCAGGAGTAGACTCTGGCTCAGGGACAGAGACTGAAACTGGTTCAGCCTGAGCTTCTTCCTGTGGTCGTGGCGTAGATACCGGCTGCGTTTCACGTTCGGCTTGGGTAACGGCAGAAGCAGCTTCGCCAAGCGGTACAATTTCCTCAGATACAATAACTGCCTCGTTTTCCTCAGTACTAACAGCGATAGTAACTCGCTGGTCTTGGCCGCTTGAGGCAACTCGATCGAAGATTGCAGCCGCAGAACGTCTCTCACCACCATTCGGTGTTTCCACTGTGACGACCGCCCCGTCACCTTGCTGGTTCTCGCCCAGCATCACCTCGAATTCACCGTTCGAGTCAGTTACATCAGACCCTACCACAACCACCGGTTCCTGAATTTCTACCTTAGACTCTTGAATATCGACGATCTCAACTAAGGCACCCGCTAACGGGAGGCCATCTGAATTGATCACTTTTCCTGAAATTCGTTTAACACCGGTTCCTCCGGTGCCGCCGCCTGCGCAGCCGCATAGAAACGACAGAACAATCATGCTCACTGCTAGGTTCGCAGCGGGTCGAATAATTCCCTTGAGAAAACCCTTATTCATTCTCTCTAACTCCTGCCTCTTTCCTTTTTGTCGTCAAGTTCGGCAGCTAAGCTGAAGGTCCCCAGCACCACGCGCGCACCGCCTGAGCCCGCATCGGCTGCGGGATTGATATCTAAATCGTACTTGGCCAAGTAATTTCGGGCCTTTTGATGCAGCGCCGAACCTTCGCGCAGCAGCCATTCTCTAATCTCAGGAATGGCGTCGACCGAGACGTTGTCATATTCGGTTTTAGCGTGGAGATTAGGAACATGAACTGGCTCAAACAGGTTCTCTTCGACAGCGTTCATCAAGTCCGCCGCGTCACTAGCCAGCATATCGTATCCTTCTTTGGCATTTCCCTTCGGTACATAGGCACGGACCACCAAACGAACACCCGATCTGCTTTTCTGCACCGCTCCAATCCTTTCAAGCTCAAACAACACCGTTCCAGGATGCAGATCGTTGCTAACCAGCTTTACTAGCTCTTGAAACTCACTGTTTTCTCCTTCAAACGACAGAACTTTCGGCCGGCCATACTTCGTAGTGAAGCGAGGATCCTGCTGCCACTGCCCGATGACTCTGTTGACCAAACCCTGCGGCTGTTCGCTAATTGAACTCTCTTTATGAATCCGCATCACGTCGCGGCGGTGCATTCCTGTCATAGCTGCAAGTCGGCTTACGTTAACTCCCTGCCCATTCGCCTGAAGTTCATCACAAGCCGCCTCGATGAAGACGACCTTTACAGACTCAATAACATCCTGGACATGCAGCGAGCGGCGCAGGCAGAAGCGAATCGCCGGCTTCAACATCCGGCGCAGGCAATAAACAAGAATGTTCTCCTGGGTGTCTGGCACCACCAAAACCTCTGGCTATGCTGTGTAGATTACACAGTCGCACTAAGGTGAAACTCGGCGACGCTGGGGAATTGCTTTAGAATTCTCGCCGCTTAGCGAAATCTACTATCGCTGCGCACTAATGATAACAGGCACTTATTCAGGTTTGGCGAGCACGGTCACGACTGCCATCGGCGGCGGCGATACGGTTACGGTTCGGCGAAACCTGGCAGATTCCGACTGATACAAGCTTCGCAGCTCCTGAGCAAATACAGCAGCTTGAGCGTTTGTCTCAAAATTGATTTGCCACACATATTCACCTTCACGACCGCGCTTTACACAGTCACTCAGCCAGCCGCGAACAGCGCCGAGTGCAGGCAAAACGTCGCTATGTGAAACGAGAAGCGCAAATCCAGAGACGACTCCCAAAGAGTCTGCGACGCCTGATACGGTGCACCCTGGATCCTGGCGATCTTGCCAATCAAACAACACTCTACTGGTTTGAGGCAGTGATTCCAGCTGTTGATTAACTGCTTCAAATCCGCCCTTCTCTAGCAACTGACATGCATAGCGCATGCCTAAAACGTAAGAGGCTCCTCGCAGCAGCGCTAAAGGAACTGGCTCTTCAAATACTTGAGCTTCTTTTTTTCTCTTTTCGAAACTTGCAACAACACTCTCCCACTCATAGTTGCAGTCGAGTCCTCCCGAAACGAGCATCATGACTGCGTTCGCATCTCCTTCGAGTAAAGCTGTGCGAGCTCTTCTCATATCGCTTGAACGGTCGGCCTGCATCATCTGCGAAATCGAGAAATACTGATCTTGCAGTAAATGGGTTAGCTCATGCGCGATCAATTTATCGTAGTTCGGCGGAAGCTTCGACGTGCGGCTGATTACGACTATCTTACCGGTTTTGGGATCGTAATACGCCCCGGCAACCTCAGCAGCTCTCGCCGCGAGCGACTTTTCAAACGAATAGTCCGGTGGAACGAAAGCTAGCGCTTGATACAGTTCGGTTTCAAACTTGAGCTCCTCGCCAGTGTTATTCTGCGCAATTGAAGCTCGAAAATCTCGACGCGCCTGAGCGGGAGTCTTTCTCACGCAGGCAATATCACCCATGAAAGTTAAGCCTCGTGCAGTTTCGACGTCCGACAGCAGCTCGGGCGACAAACTGCAGCGCGAAGTCTGGGAACAGGCACTTATCGCCAGCATACCGAGAGCCAGCGCAGCGATCCGATAAATTCTTCGCCTGAATTCAGCCAAAATAACCCTATTTATCCTAATTCCTACTTGCGAAGTCGATAATTCCCCTGGGTCCTGCGCTAGAGCGCTCAAGCCGCTAAGTGTTTGTGTCGACTAACATAATCAAGGTTCTTCGAAATTAGTGCGGCTAAAAAACACTAACGACAAAATCGCGATCTGCCAAATGAACAGCAGCGCATCACTTCTTGGGAAGCTCCCGCAGTCAGAGCGTGGAGTAATAAACTTCGTTACCCTGGCCATTTCGTTGCCGGTGCTCTTACTCCTTATACTCGGTTCGATGGATCTCTTCCTCTATTTTCGCGCAACTGCGGTTGTCGAACGCGCGATGAACGAGGCCGCGCAGGCAATGGCTGCGGCACAACCAGGAAAGCCGGGAGATTACAATACTTACTCGCTGCCGAGCGTCGAAAATAAGTCGGTGATGACTTCATCGACCGGAGGAGATACCGAAGGCCAATACGACTTGTCGTTTATCAAACATGGAAAGTTATACCTTCCTAATTCTTCGACGTTCTCTTCGGCAGATTTACCCAATACTACAATAGAGAAACTTCCCTTCGACTTACAAACTCAACCTTCCATTGTTGTGAACGGAGATAAATCTGTCACGTTCACGGACGCGCCTCAGTACCTTCCGCGAGTCCACGTACCCGTTTGCTTGCAACCTCGTTCCGAAAATACCGTAACGTTGAACGGCGCAAGCTGCTCAAAAGTGGGAATTCTGAGGTACGAACTACCTTCTCGAATGGATTTTGACGGGGACGGGCGCGAGGATATTGCTTTTTTTAATGCATCCACGACAAGCAATTTTTGGGTAATTCCCAGCTCAACTGGAGGAATGTTTAAGCATGCGCT
Organism: Bdellovibrionales bacterium; assembly: GCA_020434585.1. Taxonomy (GTDB): domain Bacteria; phylum Bdellovibrionota_C; class UBA2361; order SZUA-149; family JAGRAN01; genus JAGRAN01. The sequence continues at coordinate 35,164 of JAGRAN010000008.1, read as the reverse complement.
GCGATTCAAAGTCGCAAGCGTAACTTACAGTTCCAATACTCCCCAACTCCCCTGCCCGGCAGACTACGACGGAGATGGCAAAACTGACTTCTGCATCATGGCGTTAGACGGTTCGGGGAATCTAAGCCTTAAAATGTCGCTTTCATCTACATATTACAACTTCACCCTCAGCGCGACGCTTAGCGGTTTGCCTGCGACTCAAGTAATTCCCGTTCCTGGGAAGTGGACAAAAGGAGCTTCGCAAGATCAATTTGCATTCACGATTGTTCAGGGAACAACCCTCTCCAGCCATCTTTCGACCAGGGTATATCCGATAATCACCGCAGACGGAGCAGGCTCCGGAGCATTCGAAACCTATTCATTCGACACTAACGCCTCCTACGACCTCAACACCGATTGGTATAAACCGCTTCAAGGTCGTTACTGGCGTCCGGTTTTCGAAGATCACGACGGCGATGAGGCTATCGACGTTGGTTGGTTTACTTGGGACGGAGGAAATGAAGTTTTCAACGTTGCAGGAAACCGCAGCGCCGGACAAAGTACAAATGACAGCGGGCCAGCGCAATCGATGGCGATGATGCCGTGGAAGCTGTTTTATCCAGCATCCGCGTCCTCACCCGGCCTTTATGTCGTTGAACGCTACAACCACCGCATCAGTATTATCACTAAAGGTTCGGATTCCGTTGTCAACGCTGAACTAGGCAGATCGAACACCGAAGAATGGAGACGCGTAGTTGGGACTCAAACAGTTGCCGGCACAATAATAACTCCTCCAGATCTCGATCCGCTTTCACGCGGCAGATTGGACTCCACGGCAGTTCCAACTGCTGAAGGCGAAGATGGCTGCGCAACTTGCGCTGCTGGAGGAGTCTGGGCCGACGACGATGGAGGTACCGCCAACCAAGCTGCGCTTAATTCGCCTCGAGCAGTATTTACCAGCGGCAACTTCGGCGCCCCGCTGTATATAGCCGATTTCGGCAATTATCGAGTGCGCAAGGTAATCGAGACTGGAAGCGATGGCTACATCGACGGGACCGACACAGAAGAGATTTCTACCGTGGTTGGTGGAACCGTTGCGGCAGGAGTAAGCTGCCCGGCTCCGGTCAGCAGTCCCGCCGACGCTGAAGTCGCCTCGATTAATGAACAGTTAGTCCCGAACAATGCGCCGATTTTTCGAGCAAGGCTTGCCTGGCCCACCGAGGAGTTAGGCGGCAGCAGCTCGTACTCGAGTTCCTCTGACTACGCGTCTTCCATTCCGGTGGCAGAACCTGAACCGTCCAGTTCAAGCGGCACTCCACCTCCCGCCGAAGGTGAGGCTTCACTTGCTTGGACCGATTACGACGCCGCCGACCGAGCTGCTGGAATCCATCCGACATGTGTAAAGGTAAGACCGCTTGCTATTGTCGTAGATGAAGATTCTGAAATTCCGGCTCCCGTGATGTTTGTCGCTGACGAAGGCGGGGTTATCTTTAGAGTCGACCCTGGAGCAGACAAGGAGTTCAACGCAGACAAAGATAATACAGAGCGGATGTATCAATACATGGGCTCATACAACGATTGGTCCTTGTCCGCACCACCTGTTGGCTCAAAAGTAGAAGACTCCAGCGTTAAATTCGGACTGCCAAACAGCATGGCATTCTACGATCCGCCGGGAGGAACCGGCCCAAAATACCTACTTATCGGAGTAAGTCATTGGGGTCTGCCTGTAAGCGGCAACAGTGAGACAAGTACCGGCGGTGGTGTCATCGTTGTATCTTCTGGCAGTGACCGGGACTGGGCGTCAGGAGATGACGTCATAGCGGACACCTGGGGAACATGGACTCAAACTGCGGCCCTGCCTTTGGCGTATAACAGCACAAGTAGTATGCAGATTAGAAACCCCACAGACCTCGCGGTACTTCCTTACGCCGAAAACCCTTACTCTATTCCGCTGCTCGCGTATGCATCAGGCTGGTGGATCGACACCGACAGCAGCACTGGGTACGAACAGTCAGTAATTCAGCTTAACAGTGAGTACAGCAAGTGGGTAAACAATCCCCACAACAAACATTGGGGTGCCATGCCTCCAACCCAGGAGCAAGGTCCGTATAGTTTCTCGTACGGCGATCGAAAGCCGGTTGGAACCGTGCCAGTTGAACCAACGGGGGGAGTCGCCGTATCTCCCGACGGAGAGTTTCTCTACATTGCCGAGACAACTCGCGGAATGATTCAAGCAATTCGCCTAGACCGGGACCTCGACGGGGTCATCGATGTTGATGACTCAGATATCGACGGTGATGGAATTGAGAATAAAACCGAAATCGATGATGGGACGGACCCATGGTTGGCCGGGGAGAAGAGCACCAAATTTCGAACAATAGATACTTACGCGGACGCTCGCATGTGGGCTATTACCCCGAGGGGCAAGCTCATGGATGCAGCCGGAACAATGGTCGACAGATTGGAGTGGCTGATTGACCGTTACGGCAAAATGGGAGCTGTGCCTGATGCAGATACGGGAGCATTGCCCGAAGACCAAGAGGCTCCGTTTCTCATTCTTAACGACGAAACGATAGCTTACGCTGCACCGCGCGGAGCCATGCATAGCACTCCCGTTTGGTCCGGCGGCATTGACCGCTCAACCGAAACGAATACTAATGCACGACTTTCTCCGCTTGTTCTCGGTGTTCCAAATCCAAACGAGTACTACCTGAAAGGTGTTAGCGGATACGATCACTGCACTGATTGGAGCATGGACGGCGAAGGCGCGACAGGCTTAGACAAAACCGGCTCACCGACCACCACTTGCGGCAGAACAGTTTCTGCTGACATCACTCAAGGTTACGCCTTAGGACTCCGCCGAGCGCACTTAGCGCACTGGGCTTCGCAGTGGCACTCATTTGACGGACCTGGCGCAACCGAACTGGATTACTCCAAAGAAGGGCACTTGCTGCTATTAGACGTCGACGGAGACTCGGCGAGGGATCCCGCCGTCTATAATGTCTGGAATACCGTAGTCGACAGCAAGCCGTTCATGATTCACATGAAAGGCTGTTTTACAGATCTTTATCAAACTGAACTAGACAATATCGCAGCGGCGGCAAAAACCTTGACCGGAATAAATTTTGACAACGATCACTATGGGCAGGCCCGCTGCAGGACAGACACGAAATTTTTTAGTTCGGACACGACGAAGATGTCGACTTTGATGGCCGACTCCCATGCTGAATGGGATGTAATCACTTCTGGGGCTACGACTAACTACTCTGCCGTAACTAGCAATCGACTGAGCCTTGGCACTGATGGTGACGGCGATCCTACTGACTCAATTGGACCTGTGGCTGAAACGGCATACAGAGTACTTGAACAGTCTCTAAGGGTTGATTCAAGAGAGAATGCGTCAGACGCTTACGGTGCTCAAGTTCTGTTTGGCACCCCAAAAGATGACGGAGAAGTTGAGGTCACAATAAATTACGTCTATCCACTTTCTCCCTACATGGCTGTGGTGCGAGGTGCCGACAAGATAGTCATTAGCAAAACCGGAAAATATCGTTTGTACAATTACGGGCAGGGCAGCTAATGGCAACTCCAAGACAAATCTTCGCTAACGACGGAAACGTTGCTCTGCTCCTAGCGATAACTATGGGTGCTTTGTTCGCAATCGGCGGCTTCGCAATAGATACCACGCTGTTTATGCTTAAGCGTCAGGAGGTTCAATCGCTCGCTGAAGATGTAGCGCTTGCCGCTGCGCTTTCTCTGCCTGACCGAGATGCGGCTGAGAAAGCAGCAGAAGCATGGTTCGAAGTCCTTAGATATGATTTGGGCAGGCAGATCGCCGAATCCGATGACTTAGTTATCACCACTACTGACAATTCCGGATCAACAGGCAGCTCAACTCCGTATTCAGTCGACTCAATTACGGCAACAGTTTCGATCGTGTTTACTCCGGAGATCTTCCCGATTGGGGACGCTACACCAGAATCTTTCACGATAGTAGGAAGCGCTACCGCAAGGCTAAAGCCAACTGATGTTTTGTTAGTACTCGACAATTCGGCTTCCTTTTACAAAGGCGGAGACACTTTAACGGAAGAGGGATTTGACATTGGTACGTACTTCAATGAGTGGGATGGGAAACTGGAGCTGACTGAAACTTGCTTCGGCACTCCTTGGCGTCAGTTCAAAACTGGGGCAGTCAGATTATACGATTCGCTTTCGGAGTTAAGCTCGCACCGTGTTGCAGTACTTCTGGCTACCTCCCGAGCAAATAAACCTTTCTTACTGCGTGATTTCGGCGAAACAACTTTGCTGTACGACGAACTGGAATCTCAGGTCGACCAAGATTCGTTTTCTTCGACCCGCTGTGCAGCCATGACCAGCGACGCGAATTTTGCTGTACCTGCGCCTCCTGTTGCATCAACATACTGGTCTGCGCGATCTGACTTAAGTTCGATGCTGACCGACCCCGAAACAAGCGACTACAGCATGTCAGCCGGTGACGTACTAACGACAAGAGAGGCGATTTGGCTGCTAACTTCTGGCTATCCCAATACTTCAGGGTATATTCCGATACAGTCGTATTATATTCCTGGCGTCAAAGACTACATGAATTCTGTGATAGAGCACATTAAGAACTCTCGCCGCTCTGATGGTGTGCCGGTAAGTCGCAGAGTAATTATATTCATGACGGACGACGCCGGTGCAGCCTGGAACATTGACGGCAAACCATCCAACCAAGGAATTCTAAACTTCTGCAACGCGCCGGAAGATTATGGGGACATGACTGACATCGACTTTATCAACATCTATTACGGCCACAATGAGTCGCTGCCGCTGCATGCGCCGGACGATGGGGATGTGGAGAGCATGCGCACTGCATGCGTCAATTCTGCTGTTAACGGAACTGAGATGTTTATCGATTTTTCCAAATATACCGGAAGTTGGAACAATGAAGATTTTGCGACCGAAATAATTTCGAAATTGACACTTGGTTTGAAAGAAGCGGAGCTTGTGCGATGACGGTAGGGCGCTTTATTCGCAAACTGTGCTCCCAGTCGGGAGAGATGAATATTGTCCTGCTGGCAGCAGCGCTCCCGACGCTGATCCTTGTTGCAACCGCATCAGTAGATATAATTCGATTCCCTGCTGTGAAGCAGCAGATTCGTGCAGCCATTCATTCGAGTGTTCGCCATTTAACAACCACATTTAACGGACAGGTTGCACCCGGTACGGGAATGAACTGGTGTGTTCTCCCTCATCCAGAGACGTCAGGCTACAAGTGCGCTGATCAGGACGCTTGCACCGCGGATGCCGACTGTCCGACCTGCGGCTGCAGCGGGGGAAGTGATCCTTCAATCGGTAAGTATACCTTAGACACTGCGGGTAAATATATTATCGACTCACTTATGAGTGGCAGTTCCTCCGTCGGCTTTTACAAACACTCCAAGGATGACATTGCGATCGCGATCGGGATTTACAATTTGCTTGTGAACGTGAGCACCGGGGAAGTAAAGCAAAAGGAGCTTGTATACGCTTTCTCCGGCGCAGAGTTGGGCGTAAATCTTGATCTCAGCACCGATCTCGACTCCGTAATTGATAAAATTATCTTTAACGGTGATCCAAAAGTGCTGGGCGTGCAGATCGGTACGTCAGCTTCACCAAAGTACTTTAATGTTCCGGTGATGGCGGCTCGGGTAGGAGTGCGGGTGCATCATATCTTTAATTTCACGACCGGCTTTCGCTTCGGCAATTCGAGCAACGCCAAGAGCGACAGTTCGGTTGTCGTAACGACGGTTATCAAGCCACTTCCTAAGGTTTTCGCTCTACACGGCCCTGTGACGTAGCATTAACCTCTTGATATTAAACACTTAAAATCTACCACCCAAGCTGAAGCAAAGCCTTCCGGATTCCCGATTAGATTACAGATGTTTAACAGGTGTTGATATGGCAATCGACAAAAAAATCATAGCTTTTCTATTTTCGGCGCTGCACTCGCTTGAGCGCTGTCATATGCACAGCAATAACTTGCTCGAGGCTCAGCCGTATCAGCCAGAAACCGTCAAAAGCGGACTATTGGAGCAGGCTAAAGTCCTTGCGGCCATGAAGCATACCGCAGAGCAAATTCATTTTGCATCGCAGGCAGGAAGCCAGGCAGAAGCTGCCCGTCTTATGCAGATTTTCTACGGACTAAACGCGATTGTTCGACCTGATATCGTCGCAACATTCTCTTCTTTGGCAAAAGGCCGGGTTCACTTCGATTTAAGCGACAACAACGCCGTCGTTCACTAACTATCTTGGCAGCTTTAACGTTTCAGTGCGCGTTCCATTGTGCGCCGAGCTTCACGATCCTTCACGTCTTGCCGCTTATCGTAAAGCTTCTTACCCTTACCAAGGCCAATTTCGAGCTTGCAGCGACCGTTGCGAAAATAAATCTGGAGCGCGATCAAGCTTAAGCCTTTCTGCTGCACCTGCCCGGTTAGGCGCTCGATTTCTCGCTTTTGCATGAGCAGTTTTCGGTCACGGACAGTTTCGTGAGCATCCGCTGGAGCGTGAGAATACGGACTAATATGGGAGCCAACTAGAAAAATTTCTCCGCCCTTAATGCGCACATAGCTGTCTTTTAGGTTGATGCCACCGTCGCGAATAGACTTTACTTCGCTGCCCTGGAGCACGATGCCTGCTTCGTACGTATCGATAATTTCGTAATCCCGCCGCGCTTTCTTATTGCTGGAGATTACCATTCGACCACCAGCAGCGGACGACTTGTTTTTACTCATGGCTTAAGGCGAATGTTGTCGAGCAGTCTAATCCCTTCGACGGTCGCGGTCAGCAGGAACTGGCACGGTTTATCGATATGACTAAGCGGCTCTAGTGAATCAGCGTCTACAATTGACGCATACTCTACCTTTACCCTGCCAGTAGATTCAACTGCTTGAATCGCGTTTTGCTCAAGCTTGCGAGCATCACGCTCGCCTGAGGATACTTTCTCAGCCGCTGCAGCAAGAGTTCTTGAGATAACAAGCGACTCTTTTCGTCCCTCAGGGGACAAGCGCACATTCCTCGAACTCAAGGCAAGTCCATCATGATCGCGAACGAGGGGAGCAGGAATAATTTCAATTGGTATCTGTAGATCTTTCACCATTTGAGAAACAACTTGAAGCTGCTGGTAGTCTTTCTCCCCAAAAACTGCCGTGTCGGCCTCGACGATATTGAACATTATATTGAGGACTGTGCAGACACCGTCAAAATGGCCCGGTCTGCCGTCGCCCTCAAAGTTTTCGGACCGATTTCCGGCTCGAACATGACAGGTCCCTGACAACTTGCCGCCGCCTTCCGGATAAATGTCCGCCGCTTCGGGGGCAAAGACCACATCTACATTCTCACCTCGAGCCAATTCCAGATCTCGCTCCAAGGTGCGCGGATACTTTTCGAGGTCCTTTGGATCGTTAAACTGAGCAGGATTTACAAATATATATAATATGACGGCGTCGCTGTGAGCCTTCGCAATCGAAACCAAACTAAGGTGTCCAGCGTGGAGCGCACCCATAGTAGGAACCAGCGACACTTTCTTGCCGCTAGCCTTCTGCTTGCGAACCCAAGCTTTGATTTCTTCTGACTTACGTACTACTTCCATAAAACAACTTATGAAGCAGCCCGACGCTGCGCCGATCTTGGTTTGGAGACCTTGTACTCATGTTCGGCTGCAGGAAACTTACCAGTCGAGACATCTGCGACAAATGTTTCTACTGCTGAAAGAATCTCTGACTTGAGATTTGCGTACTGTTTGACGAATTTTGGCGGCTGTTCGTCGCCAAGCGGGGTTATTCCAAGCAAATCGTGCAGAACCAAAACTTGCCCCGAGCAATGCGAACCTGCGCCGATTCCAACTGTAGGGATGCTTAAGTTATCCGTAATTTGAGCAGCCAGGCTGGCAGGTATGCCTTCAAGTACAATCGAAAATGCGCCCGCATCTTCCACAGCTTTTGCATCATCGAGCAGCTGCTTGGCGTCGGCGCTTTGCTTGCCTTGCACTTTGTATCCACCCATTTTGTGATACGACTGAGGAGTTAAACCGACGTGCCCCATCACTGGGATCCCGACATCAACAATTCGTTTAATCGTACTCGAAACACTTACCCCTCCTTCAAGTTTTACCGCAGAAACACCGCTTTCTTTGATAAAACGTCCTGCAGTCTGCAGCGCTGTGTCCGGTCCCGGCTGGTAGCTCATAAATGGCATGTCGGCGACAACAAGCGCTCTTTGAGCGGCACGTGCGACCAGCTTCGAATGGTACAACATCTCGTCGACCGTTACGGGGATAGTAGTTTCGTGACCCTGAACCACTGTTCCGAGCGAGTCACCCACAAGGATGATATCAACACCGGCGCGATCAACTAGGGCTGCAAAGGTAAAGTCGTAGGCTGTCAGCATGGCGATTCGTTCGCCGCGCTGACGCTTACGGATGAGGTCTGGCACGAAAATTCGCTTGCTCATAACCACTCCGCTTTTATCGAAGTAAAATATGTCTCGGGGGGTCAAGGCCAGCAAACTGGTCCCCTGCCCAAATCCCTACTGACTATCTATCAGAAATCAGGGACGGGGCCAAAAAATAGCTGGGTGGACCTGGCTGTCGGAGTGCTAAACGTCCTTAGGACTGCGCTTTCCGCCTAAAGGTAGAACTTTTGCTTGTTCAGGAATTGCCGCAGCACGCTCAGGTTCGGAGGCCTTGTCGGCGACTTTTTCGATTTTGCTTCTGAGCAGTGCTCCTTTGGGCTGCGTCGGGGCGTCCTCCTTTGCGGCAAAAAACGGAGTCAGCGCTTGGAACAATTCCCAAGAGTTGGATCGCGCAATGTGCAGGTCGTCATAAACTTCTATGCCTCCGGCAATTCCGAAATATCTTCGCGAAAGCTCTGCAATCTCTGCCATCATGTTAAAACGGCGCTCGCTGTCCATTTCTTCACGCAATACACCAAGGATAGCAAACGAGTACGCGCCGCCGATCATTTCGAAAAAGCCTTCAGAAACTTCTTCGTAAGTGCTCAGCAAGGTCCGCAAATCGGTAAGAACTTTATCTACATCGACTGTGCTCGGATCAGGAATCGCGTTACCGACTGATCCAAAGTCATTTGACGCTGACGCAAGCGCATCAGAAATCGGAACTGTACGATTCGGTTCAGGAGAATCCATTCGAGCCATTTTTGCTACTTCCGACGGTGACAATTCGACCTCCGTTACCTGTCCTGGGTTCACTACAAGCCATACTTCTTCCGGCGCCGAGAGCGCAACATCTGCTCCGAGCAACCCAATACACTGATAATCTCCCGACCAGAGTATTAGTGCCTCCTCCGTCACGAACACCGGCAACACTTTGGTATTGCCGCGGCTAAACGAAGGAATTCTCAGGCGCTGCGTGTCACTTCCCGCAAATTCATTGGCGGAGCGCACAGGCACAAACAGGAGCGAGTTAGAGAGAAGTACGAGCAGCTGCTCTAAATACTCCGATTCTCCACGCGCAACTCTTCGCAGGCAGCGTTGTAGGTCTGCAGAGCTAGTCATCTTATCCTGGCCGTCCACACGAACGGCCCGCTTAACAGCAAATAGATCGACACGCCCTGACTAAGGTCCTGCAACAACGCTCACCAGCAGGCCTTCAACACGAATGACCTAAGTAAGGTCGCGTATCAGTGTTGCGGGGGATAGTAGCACAGCTAAAAATAAATTCATAGTAATCTACTGCTATTTATGTTCCGAGAAACCTTCGCTTTTTCAAATAGTTACCTATTAAGTCGCGCTTTTATGGAATATTAATCAAGAAAAGTGGCGAGCGAGACTGTCTGGCAGCCCTGGGAAAAACGGTCCCGCTCGCGAGTAATGCACCGCCGTCATTCGGTGCACCCAGACGTTCTGACCCACACTTGGCTCAGTCCACTTCATCACGGATCTCGCTTGCAGAAGCCACGGGCTCATCCGCCGGGTCTTCTTCGTCGTAGATCTCGATGATCGGTGGAATGGCTCGGCCATGGGTATGGTGCTTCCTCCAGGCCTTGATGATCGGCCGGTGGCGTCGCTTGACCTTCTTCTTGGCGCCGTCCTTGAGCAAGTTGATCTCGAAGACCCTGCGGCCTTCAACTGGCTCCTTGGGCAGCTCACCTCGAACTCGGGCAGCGAACACATAGACCGTCGGATTCCAAACGAGCACAGTCTCCTGATCGTCGGGAATGCCCTCCATGTCGAAGCCGAGTTCGACGAACTTGTCGCGTGGGTACTCGAGAAAACGCTGCGGACAGAAGAGCGTAGTGATCGGACGAAGCACGCCAACTCGCGTCAGCGTAGTCTCCTCAAGGAGCTCCCGATCGACGCGAGCGAATAGCCTCTCTCCGCTCAACGGTCTTCCGGTCTGCGCAGCCATCAACGGCACCTTGCCTCCGACAATCGAACCGAGCCCAGCCATCCCCTCTCGAAAGATGGGACGAAGTGGGTCGGCGAAGTACGCGAGAACTCGCGCACTGACCACAGCAATTCGCGGAACTGTACCATTACAAGACATTTGCATGGTCTCACCTCCCTGTTCATGTGCTTGGGTTTAGGGCTGCCAAGACAGACGGGACGCGCGAGGGGGAAATAACTGGGGCAGCCGAGAAGCCGCCAAACCTTTCCAGAGTCTCGCTCATATTTATGGAGTGCAGAAAGAGCCGATTGATCAACGTTACCCTTCGGCTCGATCGCTGCGCAATTTATTGAACTCGCGAATCTACAAATCTCAAGGTCGGCTAACTGAATGCTAACAGCTTCCTTACACTTACCTGCCGTTTCGGCTAGGTTCAGTTTTACATCAGCATGTATTAGACTTTTGAAACACGTATTCAACCTGCCAATCAACAAATGAAGCTAGGTCAGCTACTGTTTAATATTTTAATTGCTGTCACACTCGGTTGCGCGCTACCGAGCAATCCTGCTGATTCTACGTCTGCTAAAAATGTCATACTGCTTATTGGCGACGGAATGGGTCCACAGCAGATTGCGCTTGCGGTGGCATATTCCAAGCATATTTCAAAATCAGAACTGAATCTTTATCGCCTTATGCGAGATGGAGAGGTCGGTGCTGTAATGGCCGAGGCAGGAACCAACTTAGTTATTGATTCGGCATGCAGCGCTACTCAGATGGCATCGGGCCGCAGCTGCCGCCCCGAGATGCTTGGGCTGGATGTTGACGGAAACAAAGTTCAAACCATCGTCGAACGCGCAAAGCTTGCTGGAAAAAGCACCGGACTAGTTTCAGACACGAGACTTACCCACGCCACTCCTGCCGCCTTTGCTTCTCACGTTATTCATAGACAGTTTGAGAATGAAATCGCACAGCAGCTGATCGAATCCGGGACAGACGTTATGCTGTCGGGGGGATTAAGGCATTTTATCCCCTCGAACATACTAGACTCAGCCGCTGCCACTTCTGCTGGCATTGCGTTGAGCCCAGCAAGCTTTCCTAAAGTAAAATCAGCAAGGCGCGATGAGGAAGATCTTCTCGCAGCCGCAATGGTCAAAGGCTATGAAACTGTTTTCGATATCGCAGGACTCAAGGCTAGCAAAGCCAATAAGCTATTGGGTCTGTTTGCGCTCTCGGGGATGCCCGATGCAATTGAGATGCGCAGCATCCAAGGCAATCCAGCTCGAAGTATGCCTACACTTGCAGAAATGACCACCAAGGCGCTCGAAGTCCTTGCACGGAACCCCAAAGGCTTTTTTCTAATGGTCGAAGGGGGGCAAATTGACTGGGCCGGTCACGAGAACGACGCCGGTCGAATGCTCCACGAAATGTTGCGGTTCGACGAGGCTGTTGGCGCAGCCCTCACCTGGGCGAAGAATCGCAGTGACACGCTGATTGTCGCTACTGCCGATCACGAAACCGGCTCGTTCGGCTTTAGTTACTCAGCAAAGGATATTCCCGAAGCCGAACAGTTAAGCCAGGGATTCTTTAAATCTGTTCGCTACGAACCACGCTACAATTTCGGCCGCCGAGAAAACTTGAGGAAGCTGTTTGACCAGAAGCGCTCGTTCACGAGTATCGTTGGGGAATTTGAGAGTCTAAATTCACCCGATCAAAGCCCAGAGAGACTTGCTGCAATGGTCGGTGAAGCGACGCCGTTTATTTTGAGTGTGGACCAAGCCCGCGAGGTGCTTGCGAAAGAGCCGAACCGCTTCTACATCCACGGCCACAGCGAACTCGGTAATCGTGAAGCGCCGATTATTCGCGACTTCACTGCTTTCTATCCCTACATTGAAAACAACCGAATTAATTTAATTGCGCGAGCGCTCGCCGACCAACAGGACGTAGTCTGGGGCACTGGCACTCATACCTCGGTTCCCGTGCTGGTAATCGCGCATGGCCCCTCTAAGCTCACCGACCGATTCGACGGCTTCCTGGACATGACTGAGCTGGGACGGCTGCTTTTTGAAAGCATGGGGTTTGATGCAGCAGGCTGAGCCAAATGTCACTTCGCCGAGAAATATAGTCGGTAATTGCTTTCACCCTAATTTGTCTGTAAGCATTCCTAATCTGCCAAGACAAATTAGTGAGTTATGGATTGGTATCTTGAATGGTTCGGCGAGGAATACCTCGAACTTTATGCGCACCGCAGCGACGAAGAGGCTACGCGGCAGGTAGAGTTCGTCCTGGAGCATTTGCCCGCGGAACCTCCTAAACATGTGTTGGATGTAGCTTGCGGTCGAGGTCGACACGTCTACGAACTCGCCAGGAGAGGCATCGATACCATCGGGATTGATACCGCGGACGCCGCGCTCGATGCGGCTCGCGAAAAGCTTGCGGAATTTAGCTCACATGCTCGGGTAGAAAAGGCTGATATGCGCGATCTGCCGTTTGCAGACTCCTCATTTGATTTAATCATCAGTATGTTCACCAGCTTCGGCTATTTTAAAAACGACATTGAACATCTCGCGCTGCTAAACGAATGGAAGCGCTGTATTCATGCAACTGGGTGGATTTTTATCGATTACATGAATAGGGAACGAACCGTCGCCGGTCTCATTCCCGAATCAACTGAAGAATACGACGACAAAATAGTTGCACAGCGCCGCTTTCTCTCTTCAGACGGCAAACGCGTAAATAAAGAAATCACAATTACAAATAAGACCACTAACGAAGTATCAACATTTAATGAGTCCGTTCGACTCTATGACTATAACGGCATGAACGCGATTCTTCACGGCGCTTCGCTTAAAGCTGCAGCTGTCTTCGGTGACTTCGACGGATCCAGCTACAGCCCCGATTCAAATCGCTTGTTGATCTTTGCCAAGCCCGACGCCGGATAAACCCATATGCAGATTTCAGAAGCGTATTACCAACATGACAACCGAGCCGCGGAGCTGCTCGGCGGCAGCTTTTTGGAGCTTTCCGATCGCAAAGCCAAGTCGGACCTTGCCTCGGCAAAGCCCATCTCAAACGAAGTGCTTGCTCTGCTGCTTGAACAGAACGAACGCGCGCTGAGCGGCCCCAAGGGAAGCGATCTAAAGCAAAAGCTATCTAGTCCAGATGTGCAGTTCGTGATCAGCGGGCAGCAGACGGGGCTGTTCCTCGGTCCGTTATTTACGCTCTACAAAGCCTTGGGTGCCGTTAAATACGCAGAACTTTTTGAAGCGGAAACCGGTAAACCAACCGTACCCTTGTTCTGGATCCAGAGTGAAGATCACGATTACGACGAGATTAGATCAGCGCCTACGCTACTGCCGGACGGCACTATCTCGAACCTCGCCCTTCCCGAGGAAAAGCCCGCTGACGCTAGAAAGTCAATGAGTGCAATTGTGCTCGACGGAAGCGCAGCTATGCTGATTGAGACAGTAGCTGATAAGTTTTCCAGCTTTCCTGAATCGAAATGGTTCTTAAATCTTGCTGCAAAAGGTTACAGGCCTGGGTCCACCTTAAGTGCCGCGTTCACTTCACTCTTGTCTGATACCTTGTCCGAGTTGGGACTGCTTGTCTTCAACCCATGCTGCGGAAAAGCAAAGCAGCTAACCCAAGAACTGTATCAGCGCGCATTTGAGCAGCATGGGCAAATTACTCGACTACTTCAGGAACAAGGAAACAGAATTGAACAGCTTGGATTTGAACAGCAGGTTCATATAAGAGACAATTCACCGCTGTTTTTCTTTCACGAAGGTAGTGCGTCGGGGCCGAGATATAGGCTGCAAAATGGAGGCGACTCTTGGAATCTTGTTGGAACAGACAAGAACATCTCAAACGCTGAGTTGGGCCAGCTGCTTGCCAGCTCCCCAGACCGCTTCTCAAGCAGCGCTCTGCTTCGCCCGTTAGTTCAGGATTACTTGTTTCCAACCGTTGCGTATATCGGCGGCGATGCTGAGGTGAACTATCTTGCGCAGCTCACTACGCTCTATGAATTTTTAGAAATACCTAAACCGCTAGCAATTCCTCGACCTAAGTTTGTGGTCATCGAGGAAAAGATAGCCCGTTTACTGGAGAAGACTGGTCTGCAGGTCGAAGACTTATATCTGCCTGAGCCCGAATTGCTGTCCAAGGCAGCGACTAGTCCGGAAGCGCAGTATACCGACCCGGAGCTGCTGTTCTTAGAGGTGGAAAAATCTGTGGGGCAACTTAGCGATAGGCTTGCTGAAGAGCTTATGCGCGCAGACAAAACACTTGAGACCCCGGTTCGAAAAACTCAAGAAAAGATGCTACACCAGCTTGGTGTTTTGAAGCAGCGCTACATTAAGGCCGTTGGCGCGAACGACACCTTGCTTCAAGACCGCTTGAGAAAACTTCGAACGGCGATAAGTCCCGAAGGCCACGTCCAGGAGCGATATTTGAGCGCCGTCTATTTTCTTTGCAGATACGGAACAGGGTTTATTGACACTCTGCTTGAAGCTGCTGAGCCCTTTGCCACGACAACGAAAGTAGTAAACCTATGAGCATGATTGTTGATGTAGCAGCATTCGCCCCACACCCTGACGACGTAGAGCTTTTCTGCGGCGGCACCTTAATCACCCTTGCCGACAAAGGCTACAAAACAGCTGTCATCGATTGCACGGAGGGAGAGCTGGCTACTAGCGGCACGCCTGAGACGCGCGCAGTGGAGGCGGCTAACGCATCAGCTGAAATGGGGTTGGTGCACCGGGAGAATCTGAAGATACCCGACGGGAAAATTAACCCGCTGTCCGGCGCTGACGAACTCGACAGCTCGAAAGACACTCAGCTGCACCGCGCAGTTTCAGCCATTAGACGACTTCAGCCTAAGATCGTAATGATTCCACACCAAGAGGGACGACATCCCGACCACAGTGCGGCAAGCACGCTGATCGAGCGCGCGGTATTCTTCGCAGGCCTAAAGCAGTTCAAAACTGATGATGGAGTAGAGCGCCATGTTCCTACTCAGCTGCTCTACTACTTCATGAGATTTTGCGGCAAGCCTTCGTTCGTTGTCGACACGAGTTCTGCTCATCAACGTAAAGTAAGTGCTATTTCCGCCTACAAGAGCCAGATCACTCCGCCGAAAAACGGCGCTGGCAGTGAAACTTTGATTAACTCTCCGCGAACTATCTCGACAATTGATGCTCGCGATCAGTTTTATGGAGCGATGATTGGCGTCGAATACGGTGAACCGTTCGTGATTAAGAACTGTCTGGCGATTAGCGATCCCGTCGGCCACTTCAATCAAAATTCTACAGCGAAGGCGCTGTTATTCCCGGGGGCATTATGACTGGCAAACAGCTTTGCATAGGTATTACGTGCTTCCCGACATTCGGCGGAAGCGGAGTCGTTGCCGCCGAAATCGGGATGGCGATGGCCAAGCGCGGGCATAAAATACATTTTATCGCTTATGATGTCCCACGCCGGCTGGAACGCTTTACTGAGAACATTTACTTCCATGAAGTCGAGGTTTCAGAGTACCCGCTCTTTGCCTACACGCCTTACTCGCTAGCGCTGTCTTCTAAGATGGTCGAGGTGGCCTCCTACGAAAAGCTCGATTTGTTTCATGTTCACTATGCTGTGCCGCACGCCACTAGCGCCTATTTGGCCAAGCAGGTTCTCGGAGCAAGTGCTCCAAAGGTCATCACAACTCTTCACGGCACCGACATTACGCTGGTCGGAAACGACAGGAGCTATCTGCCGATAACTCGATTTTCGATTATGGAAAGCGACGGGGTTACCACTCCTTCGCTGTACTTGAAACATGCCACATACGACAAATTAAACGTCGCTTCGAGCAAAGAAATCGCCGTAATTCCAAACTTTGTTGATACGGAAAGATATCAGCCCGTCACCAGAGAAGACCGCTGCGGACTGATGCACCTACTGGGCAAATGCGCCGGCTCTGGTCACATCCTTACTCACGTATCTAACTTTCGCCCGGTTAAGCGCCTAACGGACGTAATTGAAATATTTAAGCGGGTAAACGAAGAGTCGCCAAGCCACTTAATCCTAGTGGGCGATGGACCGGAACGTTCGCGCATCGAAAATATGGTTCGCACTTTAGGCCTCGAATCAAAGGTTTGCTTTCTCGGCAAGCAAGACACCTTCACCCGAGTTCTGCAGAACAGCGATTTATTCCTGCTCCCAAGCGAGAACGAAAGCTTCGGTCTCGCCGCCCTTGAAGCGATGGCTTGCGGGGTTCCAGTGATTGCCTCAAACGCAGAAGGTATTCCTGAAGTCGTCGCTGACGGGGAAACTGGATATTTATCCGAAATCGGCAATGTTGATGACATGGCGCGCAACGCTCTTGCACTGCTGACCAACCCAAAGAAGCATGAAGCATTTTCGCGGGCCGCCAGAGAACGCGTGGTGAAGCAATACAGCCTGCCAAAGCTAATCGAAGATTATGAGCAGTACTACTACAAAGTGCTGGGCCTTGGGGCTTAAAGCTGCCCCTAAATGCAACGATTTTTTAGCATGATGCTATAACAACACTGACTCTCCCCAGGTCGTAGCGCTTCGTCGTGGAGAGAGCAAGTGTCTGTAAAAACTACAAAATCCAATTTAATCCTCCTTATCATTGCCTTCATTATTGCGTGTATCTTGAGTGATGCGGCCCATGCCGATGAGCTTTGCGAAGATGTCGGGTTCAACGTCCAGGTGATCGGAGAGGGCAGTGTTCCTACACGAAAGCAAGCTTACGTAACCGCCGTTAAGAATTGCGAGACAAAATTGCGGCTGCATACGTTCCCTGGCACTTGCCGGGCAAAATGTCAGGCCAGCAACAAGCAGACCGGATCGAAACGCTGCACTGGCCTATTCGCCTCCGGTTCGACTCTCTGCTCTCCACCGCACGCATTTTACGGAGATATGACATTTCTCAGACCAAGTGCGATGCGCAACGGCTCAGCGCTGCCCTACGAGCCTAAGTGGCTCGCGCTTTCGTTGGGTTACGCTGATGTGCACTGTGATTGCTTTGCGGTCAGCAGTCCTGAGAAGAAATCTGCACGCGCGCGCTACATTTGGAATCAGCAGGACAACTCGAGAACATCTTACTGACGTCAATTGCCAGTAGAAGAATACCGCGACACCCCGAACTGCCAACCGAACCACGCCACAATCAAACACGCTAGGGCCATAAATGGCGTGCCGTAGCAGTAGTAGCGAAACTCATCACGTCCCAAAAAGTGCGTTGCAGGATAGAAAGCAACAAAGCCGAAGGGAACGATCCAGCTTAAGATAAACTGAATCAGGTTATTGAATATCGGCAGCGGATACCTTCCGAAGTTGATCATGTTGTAAAACGGTGGAGCGATTCCGATCTTGTCTTCCCAGTGAAAGGACAATGAACAGAGGAAAATAAATACTGACAGTAAAATCACTGCACCAGAAAAAGCACTAACCACAAGCCATACTAGGTCCAGCGCTGTTAGAGTTATGCCCAACTTCCCCCCTGCGTAAAGCACCACGCCAAGGCCGACTAAGATATTCGCCAAACTTTCCAGGTTAAACGATTCGAACAAGACCTGACACAAGCTGTTCAAGGGCCGCAGCAACACCCTATCGAACTCGCCTTGGATTATGTAGCGGTCGGCGAAGTTATAGAGGTTTGGGGCAAGGGTAGAAAACATTGCCGTGGCAAGCAGCGAGTAGCCGTAGACGAACAAGACCTCGCTTCTGCTCCAGCCTTTGATCGCTTTAACAGTCTCGCCATCGATTAGAAAAATTATAAACAGCAGACCACCTGCGCCAATAAAAGCCGTGCCAATTAACGAAGCGAAAAAGTCGCCTTTGTATACGAGCCGGCTTTTCAGAAACTGCGCAAAATATGCAAGATAGATTCGAACGGCCTTCAACTCAGCCTCCCTGCAGTGTTAGACGAGAGAACGCGCGCATCCAGAAATATCTCCCGGCGAACCACAACACCGCAATCCATGCAACTTGGGTCAGGACTATCCCGGCAATTTGTGACGAATCAACTTTTCCCAAGTAGAACTGCAGCGGGATATACGAAATTAATTTAAACGGCAGCACTTCTAAGGCAGACCTGAACCAATCAGGAAAAAATGTCAGCGGCAGCAGAAGACCCGAGAGCAGTTGAATAATAAAATACTTGGCGCGCATGATTCCCTGAATAGACTTAAGCGGAAAGGCCGCCATGCCAATCAGGAAGTTGAACTGAGCCAAGACAATGAAGCCCACGAGAGTTGAGAAGCAGAACATAAAAAACGCCAACAGTCCGGCGGGCAGCTGCACGGGAAATACTAATAGAATCGTGAGCGCAATCGGCCAAGAGAAGCACGCAATGCGAAACAAGCTTTCGCCCATCGAGTTAAAAATAAGCATCAGTTGAAAGTTAACTGGACGAATCAAATAAATGCTTATTTGGCCGGTTCTCACAAGATCGGCAATATCGTAGTCAATGTTGGAGTGATAAAAGCTGCGCGCAATCCATCCAATTGCCACGTAGGTGATCATTTCAGATAGCGAGTAGCCTTTGATTGTGGCACCCGCGGCAGAGTCCGAGTAGACGCCCTGCCAAATAAAAAACTGAACTGAAACGAGCAAGAGGTAGGTTAGAATTCCAGTCACATAGCGCAGGCGATATGCGAGCATGTTAAGAAAACCGTTGCGGATAAAACCGGCGTAAATCCGCATATCACTCTTGAAGCTGCGATCGAACGCGAAAGCAGCCTTACCGGCAGCGAGAGCCTCGGCGTTCATACCGATACTCCTTCCCGGTAGATTTTCATCACAATCTCTTCGATATCCGGTTCAGTAATCTTCAAGTCGGCTATTTCGTACCCGGTCAAAACATTTTTCACCAGGTCGACGGTTGAAATCTTCGTGGGATCATAGTCGACAACAACCGAGCGCTCACTTTCCTGCGTAAACTTCACCCCCTCTGTAAAACGAGACGACAATTCATCGAGCGGTGCGGTTGAGACGAATTCAACGGAAACCTGCTTGCATAAACCTGGAAGTTTGCGAATGTTCTTTAAATTTCCGTCGTAAATAATATGGCCGTGATCGATCACTATGATGCGGCGGCACAGTTCTTCAATCTCTTTGAGGTCATG
>JAGRAN010000008.1:0-15547 GCA_020434585.1 Bdellovibrionales bacterium | reverse complement strand
TTTGGATCGTGTATCAAACTAGATGCTAAATCACAGCGCAGCCGCTGGCCGAGAGAAAGCTTTCGCACCGGAGTGTGCAGCAGCTCACCCAAATGAAGAATTTCAGTCAACTGGCCGAGGCGCTCTTTGTAGTCTTGCGGTGAAATCTCGTAGATTCGGCTGAGCAAATTGAACGATTCGATTACCGCAATATCCCACCAGAGCTGAGTTCGCTGACCGAAGACGACACCTATGTGCTTCGTGTAAGTCTTGCGATCCTTGAACGGGTGATAACCCAGCACCTCCATCTTACCGCTGGTTGGTTTGAGGATTCCTGTTAGCATTTTGATGCTGGTAGACTTACCCGCTCCGTTTGGGCCGATGTAACCGAGCAGCTCGCCCTTTTCTACCGAAAACGAAATCTTATCGACCGCTTTTAGTGTGCGATAGTCCCTCTGGAACAAGTCACGAAAAGCTCCGGCAACACCTTCGCGCCGCGAAAATACTCTAAAATCTTTTGATAAATCTTCAACTTCGATAACTGACATTCTGCAAGTCCACGAAAGGAATTTGTCCCACCCAGTTCACGTGTTATAAGGCAATCTCTGGGTGAAAGCCAGCATTTGAGACTTCAGCAGACGTGATTGACCCCGCCAAATACTTCGACCCCAAAGCCGAACTATACCGCAAGTCCTTTAAGGACGGGCTTGCTTATGCGAGCTACATTGACACCGGCAGTGAAATTCAGCAGGCAAAGTGGAAGCGTTTTGAAAACATAATTAAGCTGAGTCCGCAGCAGGACAGCCTTGTCACCGCTTTCAAGCGACCAATGAATGTGCTGGTACTATCCGGTATCTGGTGCGGCGAATGCGCCAGGCAAGCAGCCATGCTGGAAGCCATAGTTAGTGCTGCCCCCGGGAGCGAACTTCGCTTTGTCGAAAATCACCCCGAATCAGATTTAGTAAACGAGCTTAGAATTAACGGAGCCAAAAAGGTCCCCGTGGTAGTCTGCTTGTCGGAGGACTTTTTTGAAGTTGCTCGCTTCGGAGACTTGCATCTAAGCGTATACCGTAAACGCGCACTGTCCCAGCTGGGCGCCGCGTGCGACGCTGGGGTCCTTCCGCCCCCAGAAGACGAATTGGCCTCCGAACTTCAAGACTGGATCGACTTCTTCGAGCGAGCCCACACTATTCTAAGGCTATCTCCGATGCTTCGCAGTAGATACGGCGACTAGCTAAGTTGGCTACACGAGACGGATATGCTACCAAATTTGATCGAAACTGACCTCAGCACAGGAGACATGGTATGTACGACCCTCGACTTGTTCAGCCGATGAGAGAAGAGTTAACGGCACTTGGCGTAAAAGAGCTTACGAGCGCTGACGAAGTAAATAAGAATCTCAAGGACTTGCCTGGAACTGCTTTGGTAGTCGTAAATTCAGTATGCGGCTGTGCTGCAGGCGGCGCCAGACCTGGCGTAGCGATTGCAATGGAACACAACAAAAAGCCTGACAGATTCTTTACTGTCTTTGCTGGACAGGACAAAGAAGCCACTGACGCCGCGAGAAGTTATTTCTTAGGCTACGCTCCTTCCTCACCCTCAATGGCTCTACTTAAAAACGGCCAGGTGGCATTTATGCTCGAGAGAAGAGATATCGAAGGATTTAGCCCGCAGGAAATCGCAGCCAAACTTACGGCCGCATTTGAAGAACACTGTTAGTCGAGCAAATCAGAAATGAAGCTGAAAGACTCCAAAATCATTGTCACGGGCGGAAGTTTAGGAATCGGAAAAGAAACCGCCAAGCAGCTCGTAGCCAAAGGCGCAAAAGTTCTGATCACCGGACGCGACGCAGGTAGGCTTGAAGCTGCGGCCGCCGAAATCGGCGCCTTCCCCGTTGTTGCGGACGTTGCCAGCGACTCAGACAACGAGAAGACAATCCAACAGGCGCTCACTCAGCTTGGCGGACTGGACTGTCTAATTAACAACGCGGGTATCGGCACCAGTAAGTCCCTGCTTGAAGCCACGCGCGAAGACTTTCGCAAAGTTTTCGAAGTTAATGTCTTTGGCGCCGCAATGCTGTCGAAGCTAGCTGCTCAGATTTTTGTCGAGCAGAATCACGGCACTATCGTAAACATTGCGTCGACGGCCTCTTTGCGCGGGTATGAGCGCGGATCAATTTACTCCGCTTCCAAGTTTGCCCTACGCTCCATGTCCGAATGCTGGCGTGCGGAGCTGCGCAAGAACAACATTCGAGTGATTCAAATCAATCCGAGTCTTGTCACGACAGCGTTTGGCAGCACGGAGCGACTGGAGCGACCTGAAGAGAGCAACAAGCTGCGCAGCACTGAAATTGCTCACACGATTATTGCCGCACTAGAAATGGACGATCGTGGATTTATCCCTGAAGTAACGATTCACGCGACCAACCCGTGGTAGTTGCTTAACTGTCACACGAACGGTAAAGCGCTAGGTTCCAGCCAGACAAACCACCGCCTATAAAAGTTTCCTTTAGGCAGTATTCTTTGTCGTCGAATTTGCGTCTACGCGCGAAGCTCTTCACACGATCGTCATGAACGATAACTGCCGTTGCGTCCGAGTCGCTACTTTGCTCGAGCTTTGCCCAGTCCGGGAGCTGCGATAGATCTGCTGTAGATGATAGTTTAGGGAGGTGCTCACCTCCGTAAAAGCGCAGCATTGCGCCCTGACGAAAATCTTGGTCGGTTTTCAACACGTCGTGTTCGTTTAATTCCGCCAGAAGCGCCCTGTAGCTGCTGCGTTGGTAACAAATAAAGTTCCATAATTGAACGCTGTTCGCTGCGGCGAAAATTCCAAGGCTTATTAAGGCTAGCTTTCTGTTCCGCTCAAAGGTGATTTTTAAGTAAGCGGCCAGCAAGAAATAATAGAAAAGCATTCCCGGCAAAAAATACCGCGCATATACCACACGCGGCTCCAACAGCAGCACCAAAGCCGCTGGCACCACAAAAATGGCGAGAGCAAACAGAATCCAGCGTTTATCATCGTCTGCCCTAAGCGCCAGCAGAGAGTTAATTCCTAAAACAACTGCGAATATTGCAGCAAACAAACTAAGCACTCCTTCAATCGAGCCATACGCAGCCGTAGGCCCTCCGATTGAAGTTGAGAGGGCATCAATAAGCGCGAGCAGCATATTATCCAAGGCACCGCTCCCCGGCGGCAGCTGACTATAGAACAACAGCCAAAGCACACCGGAGAATAGTGCCGTAAGCCAAAACAGCTTAACTGACTTGCCAATCCCAATAACAATCACGCACCACAAAAACATCGCCGCAACAGCTTGCAGAGCAGCCCCGTGTGATATAACGGCTAGACAGCAGAGGAGTTGAAACTGCACGCCGAAAGAATCGCCGGTGTCCTCTTTTGTCAGGTGCATTAGCGAGAAATACGCTCCGGCAAGCGCGGCCAGCATCAGGCTGTAGCCTCGAGCCTCACTGCCATAGACTACGAACGGATAGGAGAGGCTGACTAAAAACAAGCAAAACAGAGCTTCTTTGCCGTTCGTATCCTTTGTTCGAATCGCGGGGAGCACCAGCAAAAATGCCGATGCCGCCAGTGAAAACAATCGAACTGAAAAGGAATCGTTAAAGGGAATCAGCTCGATCCAAAAGCTGTTAAGCAAATGGTTGTTGTCGGAGTTCCAGGTAAGAACCTCACCAAACGACGACAACTGCCGAACAGCACGAATCGTCCAAACTTCATCAAGCCACAGCTCTCCCATAGCGCCGAAGCAGCGCAGCAGCATTCCTATTAGTATCAGTGCAATTGCTCCAGCGTGAATTCGCTTGAGGCTCAAGAGACGCTACCAGCGAACCAATACCGCGCCCCAAGAAAAGCCGCCGCCGACAGCGGATAACAGCAACAGGTCGCCTTTCTTGATTCGGCCTTCTCGCTCGCACTCAGCAAGGACAATTGGAATCGTCGCAGCGCTAGTATTGCCGTAACGATCGACGTTGATGGGCACCTTTTCTTCGGGGATTCCGAGGTGCTTTGCCATCGAGAGGAGAATGCGTTTGTTTGCCTGGTGGGAAATAAAGAGATCTACTTCTTCGACGGAAACGCCCGCGCGATCGAGAACGCTTTTAGTGACGTCGGCAAGAGACCTAACAGCAAATTTAAATACTTCCCTACCCTGCATTTGGAGAAAATGGTCGCCGCGTTTTAGGGAGTCCGGAGTTGGAGGATTTGCTGTGCCCATTGGGACGCACAGCAAGTCTGCAAATCGACCATCGGCCTTTAGTTCGGAGCCGTAGATGCCACTAATGCTTCGAACATCTCCCTGCGCAAGGTGGTCGCCAAAAGCACCGTCGACCAGAGACTCGCCCTGCTTGCGCGAAAGGACTACGGCGCCCGCACCGTCACCAAACAGAACGCATGTACCTCGGTCGTTCGGATCGATTATGCCGCTGTATAAATCCACGCCCACAACTAAGACATTTGTTCCCTGACCTGAACGAATTAAAGCATCGGCGGTCGTAAGGGCATAAATGAAGCCTGAGCACACTGCGTTTACATCAAAGGCAAATCCGTTTGTGATGCCGAGGCGTGCTTGGAGATAACAGGCTGTGCTTGGGAAAATATTATCTGGCGTGACAGTTCCTAAAACGATTCCGTCAATATCATTAACGGTCAAGCCCGCGGCGCTGATTGCTTCCCGGCAGGCGGGCTCGGCAAGCGCACTGGCGCTTGTACCTTTCTCGCACCACCGGCGCTGTTCGATCCCCGTGCGCTCTCTAATCCACTCATCACTAGTTTCAAGATAGGCGGCGAAGTGTTCGTTGCTGACGACTCGTTCCGGCACACACATCCCGGTGCCGCGAATTTCGCTGGCGACGGTTTGTATTTTCACCGAATTCTCCATATTTGCCGCCGGAAGCATAACCTCGCTGTCTTAACTAAGAAATCTGCTGCAGGATAATAGAGGCGTTCGTACCGCCGAAACCAAACGAGTTAGACATTGCCGCTTTGACATTAACTTCCCGCGCCTGATTTGCGACATAGTCTAAATCGCATCCCTCTTCAGGGTTATCGAGATTCGTTGTCGGCGGTACCACCCCGTTCTTAATCGCTAGCGAACAAATAACTGCTTCGAGTCCGCCCGCCGCACCAAGCAAATGGCCAGTCATTGATTTCGTGGAGCTTACGAGCAGCCCTTCTTTGGCGTAGGCGCCGAAGACTTGCTTAATCGCAGCCGTTTCCGCCGGGTCGTTGATCGGCGTGGAAGTGCCATGTGCGTTGATGTAAGTTATCTGCTCTGGAGTTAAGCGGGCGCAACTGAGCGCTTCCGTCATGCAGTGGCGAGCTCCAGATCCATCCTCTGCGGGAGCCGTAATATGATGCGCATCGCAGGAGAAGCCGTAGCCGGTGACTTCAGCATAGATATTTGCACCGCGCTTCTTGGCGGCTTCCATTTCTTCGAGAACTAGAATTGCAGCGCCTTCACCCATGACAAAGCCATCGCGATCGCGATCAAATGGACGGCTGGCTCGCTTTGGTTCGTCGTTGCGAGTTGAGAGGGCCTGCATCCTAGCAAAGCCTGCGACACTCAACCTTGTAATAGCTGCTTCGGCGCCGCCAGTGACGACTACATCCTGGAGTCCGTCGCGAATCATGCGAAAAGCTTCACCGACAGCATGCGTGCCTGAAGTACACGCGCTTGTTACCGTGTAGTTTACTCCTTGGAGACCGTATTTAATCGCGATGTGGCCGGGGCCCAAATTACTGATCAACTTGGGGATGAGGAATGGGGACACTTTACGCGGACCGCCCTCGAGTGCTTTTACGTGCTCCTCTTCGAGCGAGCGCAAGCCGCCGATGCCGACGCCAAGAATGCAGCCCATGCGCGGAGCACTGTGCCCTGCAGTTGCGAGACCTGAATCTTCCCATGCTTCATGAGCGGCGAACACCGCCAACTGAGCATAGCGATCGTAGCGACGAAGCTCTTTCGCCGGAATTACTTTTTCAGGTTCAAAGCCCCTTACTTCAGCTGCAATTCTTACTGGGAAGTTTTCCTCCCAGTCGAACTCGCTAATTGTATCAATACCTGAAACACCGGCGGTTAGATTGCGCCAAGCTTCGGGGGCCGAATTTCCTACCGGGCAGGCAAGGCCCACCCCTGTGACTACTACTCTTCGATTTGCCATACGTAATTGACTATCTATTTCTGAGGTGATTCGTTAAAAACTTCGCGGATAACGCCCAACCCAGCAGGTCGCGCTTCAGACAAACAGAGTTCGGCAATCCTAGCAAAAAGTGCATCAAATGACAAAGGTTTGCGCGGCAAACGACGCAGCAAATAGTCGATACTGAAGTCGGATAGCTGGATATTTCTGCGCTCGAGTAGGGATTTTATAATTGGCCTGAATTCCTTCTCGGCCGGGTGCCTCAGCTCAAACAAGCTGCCTGCCAGGAGACGGCTGCGAACATGGGGCGTTATCGACTCGTTAGTAGGCGACTGCCGCCCAGCGGAAACCAGAACCCCTCCTTCGGTGCGAGTCCGCTCATAAACTTCATTGAAATGGGGTGCGTCGTCATCCGATATTTCAGCGCCGAAATCGATAAAGACCGCCTTATCTGCGGGCAGTCCCAACTCATGAGCAGCCTCTTCGCAGCTTTTGAGCAGGTGGGTTTTGCCTACACCTTGAGGTCCATAAACATAAATCAAGTGAGAAGCGGCAGGATCCTGCTGGACCAACGAAAGTGCTTCCTCGACAGCGTAGACAGCTTCAGCTACTCCGCTGTGCGGAATAAAATACCTACGACCAAACGGCTTGGCCGAGCGAAGGTCAAAAGTCAATTGCTGTCCGCTTTTTTTCATGCGTTTAGCAGCCGAAAACAAGTTCTCTATCTTCGTCGATCGGAGTTCTTCTGATTACAGCGCCGAGAGAACAGAACTTATCAGTTAGTGTTTCGTAGCCGCGATCCAAATGATGAATCTCGAGGAGATCCGTCGTCCCGGCGGCAGTCAGTCCCATAAGAACCAGTCCAGCCGCGGCTCGAATGTCAGTTGCCTCAACGGGTGCACCGCTTAAGCAGTCGACGCCTTTTACCGTTGCCGTTCTTCCGTCGAGCTCGATATCTGCACCAAGTCGACGATACTCCGCCACGTGTCCAAAGCGGTTATCAAAAACTGTTTCGGTGATTACGCTTGTGCCGGACGCGATTGACGCAGCGGCCATTAACAACGGCTGCACATCGGTAGCCAGCCCAGGAACGGGAGCAGTGCTGAACGAAGCGGCCTTCAAACGGTCGGACGCACATACGGCGACACTATTTTCGCCTGCTTCTATCGAAGCTCCCATTTGGCTCAATATGTCGAGAGTTGCGCCCATCGCGTCTTTAGAAATCCCGTCCACCGTCACATTACCTGCGCACATAGCGCCTGCGATTAAATACGTCGCGGCCTCTATTCGATCTCCAATAACGCGCAGCTCTGCTCCACCGAGCTCACTTCGCCCTTGAATTCTAACTACCGAGGACCCGGCACCTTCAATTTCCGCACCCATCGCGCTGAGGAGCTCAGCCAGAGCAACAACCTCGGGCTCTCTAGCGGCACCCTCTAAAACGGTTTCGCCGGGAACCAAGGCAGCAGTCATGAGCAAGTGATGAGTTGCACCAACTGAAGGATATTCGAGATTTATTTTCGCCCCTTTTAGCTTACCTGGAGCGTGCGCAACTACTGCACCTTGAGAAAATCTGATGTCAGCGCCCAGGGCGGCAAGACCTTTCAAATGCAAATCTACCGGACGCGAACCAATCGCATCACCTCCGGGTAACGCAACTCTAGCCTCTCCGACGCGAGCCAGAAGTGGACCGAGAACCCAAAATGAAGCGCGAAGAGCTTTGACCAAAGAGTATGGTGCAACAGTGTCGGCGATGGACGGCGTTTCAATATCGAGCACGCCTCCTGAAAAACTCGCCTTAGCGCCAAGCATACGCAGCATGCGAAGGGTAACAGCGATGTCCTCCAGGTCGGGAACGTTCCGCAACCGGCAGGGCTCTGATGTCAAAATAGTGGAGATGATGAGCGGCAGCGCAGCGTTCTTCGCGCCAGAGACGCTTACGACTCCTTCAAGCCTGCGGCCGCCTTCAATAACGTACTGCTCTCGCATTGAGTAATAAGTGCTACCCGAGCAACTCCCCGAAGATCGTTAATAAAGCCGCAGACTAGGCTTCCTGACTGAGCGGCGACGGATTCTACCGCAGATTGGTGTTCATCGCCAATCTCCAGCAACAAAACAGCACCTTTGCTAAGCCAGGGTAGTGCCAATGAAATCAACTCCTTAATGACATCCAACCCCTGCTCCCCCGCGCGCAAAGCCGTGGCGGGTTCGAAGCTGGCCACACTTTGGGGCAACACGGCTCCGTCCTCGATATATGGAGGGTTACTTATGATTAACGTGCCGTCTTCGCTCGAACCCGGAGTCAGTCCGGCAAGCAAGCTTCCTCGCAAGAACGAAATCTGCTTTAGCAGGCCATACTTCTCTGCATTGCAGCGTGCGAGCGAAAGCGCATCGAGGGAAATATCGGTCGCAGTAAACTCGCTGCGAGCACAAAAGTCTGCTCCGAATTTTTCGCGAAGTTCCGAAAACAGGGAGAGAATTATCGCCCCCGTGCCTGTCCCAACGTCAATTATGCGGCAGCGCTCCTGACTTCCGTCGAATAAGCTAAGCGCTGTCTCTACCAGAATCTCCGTCTCGGGTCGTGGGATCAAAACCCCTGGACCAGTTTGAAGTTCTAGATCCCTAAAGGCCGCTGCCCCAACAATATACTGCATCGGTTCGTGCTCGAGGCGGCGCTTAATACAGTTTTGAAAGGTGCTCCAGGCTTCTGGTTTCAATCGCTCATCCGCCCTGGCAAGCAGTGTGCTCAGCGAGCAGTCCTGGGCAAAACACAGTAAGTCATCAACGTGGCGCGCTGTTAAGTCCTTGTCGACGCGATCCAACTCAGGCAGTTCAGACAGTGGTTCAAGTTGCGCTCTGCCCCAGCGGCGGGCTTCTGAGACGAGCGGAGGGAGATCATCCCGCATCGGTTACACCCTTCAGCGCCTCCGCTCTAAAGTGGGTGCGGAGCGGTTCTACGAGCAACTCCAGATCTCCGCTCATGACATCGTCCAGCGAATACAGCGTCAGGTTGATTCTGTGATCGCTGACTCTGCTTTGTGGAAAGTTGTAAGTACGGATTCGTTCCGAGCGATCTCCAGTGCCGATTTGGGAGCGCCTATCGTCGGCACGCTCCGCAGCTGCCGCAGCTTGTTTTGCATCTAGCAGGCGAGACTTTAATACCGTTAGGGCTTTCGCTTTGTTCTTATGCTGCGACTTACCATCCTGACAGGTAACTACAAGCCCAGTCGGCAAGTGGGTAATTCTAACCGCGGAGTCAGTGGTGTTTACGCTTTGTCCACCAGGACCCGATGAGCGAAACACGTCAATGCGCAAATCTTTTTCATCAATGTCTACTTCTACGTCTTCAGCTTCTGGAAGGACTGCAACCGTGACTGTCGAGGTATGGATTCGCCCTTGAGTTTCGGTTGCCGGGACACGTTGGACTCTGTGCACTCCCCGCTCGTATTTAAACTCGCTATAAGCCCCAACTCCTTCAATTCTCGCAATTACTTCTTTAAATCCGCCGACTGAGGACCGTGAAGAGTTTAAGATTTCAACTCGCCAGCGTTTTCTGTCGGCGTAGCGGCAGTACAGGGTAAATAAATCTTCCGCGAACAAACCCGCCTCATCTCCTCCGGCTCCGGCGCGAATTTCGATAATTATGTTTTTGTCGTCGTTAGGATCCTTGGGCAGCAGCAAAACCATCAGCTGCTCGCGCAGCTCGGATTTTTCCCGCTCCAGACTTTTTACTTCCTGGCTGGCCAACTCGCGAAACTCTGGGTCTTTCGATTCGTAGAGCAGCTCCTTATTTTCATCGAGCTCTCGGGAAACGGTCTTCCATCTAGAAAATTTCTCTACGATCGGTTCGATTTCAGCGTGCTCGCGCGCATACTTCGCAAACGCACCGCGGTCACCGACGACGCTGGGATCGCTGAGCAGACTGTTCAGTTCCTGATAGCGATTTTCAACTTCTTGAAGCTTTTCCAGCATAATTACTGCGGCCAAATATTAAAGAGAAAATATGTGACAATTAGGTTAATCTTTGCAAGCTTGATTATCTTGTGGGCGAGAGTAGATCAACTTACAAAGCACTATATCATCGATGAAACCGAACCGTAGATCTAAATCATATCGTTGGCGGCTTATTTTCGCCGCCGCCGTCGCGGCCGGTGCATTGTATTATACCTACCCTTCCGGCAAAACAACCACCCCCGCTGAGGCGTTGGCGCGCGCGCTAGGGCTGGCCGATAGCAAAGACTTTCAACAAATTGAGCCGCTGCTAGGAGTCGCCGAAACGGAGCCGCGCTTACAGTATTGGGTAACACTGCTTAGAGCCCAGTCTAAAGCCGCCCTCGGATTGGAATCCGACGCTATCGAATTGTACAAGTCAATTCCCCTCACACATCCAGCATACCTCGATGCCCAAGTAGCTTTGCTTAAAATCAGCGGCGGCCAAGGCGACGGCACATCTGACGCAGAGGTCGCAGCGCTGATACAGAACGCTAAAAGCGTCCAGCGCAGTGACCTAAGCGCTGAGCTGATGATGATTCGGGCTGGTCAAGCAGACGAAACTGACAAGTGCGCCTTGCTTGCCGAGATTCGCGAGCAGTACCCGTCGCTGGAAGCAGCGAAACAAGCGCGCGAGCTAATGGCTGCAGAGGCTGAAAATGGAAAGCGCCTTTGTGAATCCTTGTCCGTAAACGAAATCACCGCCGAAACTCAGCGTCTGATTAGCGAAAAGGAATATGTATCTGCATTAGGAGAAATACAACGCGCTGTTCGCCTATCCGACGAAAGCTCTCCTGACGCGTTCAGAGCATTGCTGCTCGAAGAAAGTATTCTCCGAAAACTGGGACGTCATGAAGAGGCAGATCACCTATTGCTGGTTATCGGAGCTGACGGAGGGATAGGAACCGCTGACGAAGCGCTGCTGCGCACCGCAAAGAATGCTTGGAACGTAAATCACCATGATCGCGCGCTTACATTTCTCGAAAAGCTGCTTGAGCGATTTCCAGAAAGCCCACTGCGCCCGGAGGTCAATTACATCTTAGGACGCGTGCTCGAAGAAAAAGGCTTATTGGCTGATGCAAAAGAAGCTTACGCTCGCGAGTCGAAAAGCGAGCATCCGTCTGAGATTCATTTGAAGGCCGATACTCGCACCGCCTGGCTTTACGCAGTCAGTGGAGACTACCTTCATGCGGTGGAGAATTTCGCGCGCTTACGTGTTGACGCAAAAAAAAGCGAACTTGACCCAAACGTCAGCCGGCCGTACCTGATCCATGCGCTGTTTTGGGAGCACTTAATGTTCCAACGTCTATCGGAGCAGCAGCGGGCTAGTCTTCAGACACAGCCGTCGACCGAAGACCTGACCCAAGCATTCGATAACCGCCTGATTCCCGAATACGAAAGTGTGCGCCTAATTGAAGTGCTTGGTGATAATGTTTTTAACCCTAAGTGGCGCAAACTGCTGGGGCGTGTTTCCGACAGCGATACAAGCAGCTGCACTATGACAGTGCCGCAGCCGCTTGAGCAGACACTCGACATCCTTGTTTCAGCCAAACTTGCTCAACTTGCAAAGCGGGAAATAGACTGGGCGATTCGACTGATGCCGAGCGGCGACGAACACGAACTGCTCCCTTTAATGACGCGTGCCAGACTGTACTTCGAATTCGGCCTATACCACAGAGCGGCGGGTCTGGCCGAAATGGTCTTATCAGCGATTGAGAACAATCAGCAGTTCGACCGTTGCTCGGCACTGATGCTTACCTACCTATATCCGCGTGCGTATGAGAATGAAATCATGCGCGCTGCTGAATTGTCGCAACTCCCCGCTGAGTTGTTGTATGCGTTAGTGAGAACAGAAAGCAGATTTGACCCACGAGCTGAATCTTCTGCGGGTGCCCGAGGCTTAGCTCAACTGATGCCTGAGACAGCCAAAGAGGAAGGCCTGCCAGAGAACGGAGACCTTTTCGATCCTGAGACGAATGTTAAACTAGGCGCCCAACACCTTAGACGGCTGCTCAACAACTACGAAGAACTCGTGTACGCAGTGGCCGCATACAACGCCGGCGCAGCCGCGGTGAACCGCTGGAAAACTCGCGCGCCCAAGCTCGACTCGGAAGAATGGATTGAACGTATCGGTTATCCCGAGACTAAAGCCTACGTTAAGAAAGTCCTCAGCGCTCAGAAGGTTTACCAGCTGCTTGAGACGCCCAGCTAAATCCTCAGTTTTGCTATTTAAAATATCCTCTCCGTGCTTTGACATCGCTGCTAGCGATGATTACGTTTTACTTATCAGCACAATATTTAAGGACTAAAAAATTGAGCGTTCAGTTTCAGGACTATTACGAAACGCTTGGCGTGACGCGCGAGGCTACCAAAGAAGAGATACAGAAGGCTTATCGCAAGCTTGCGCGAAAGTATCATCCTGACGTCAACAAAGATCCGGACGCCGAGGACAAATTTAAAGAAATTGGTGAAGCCTACGAAGTACTTCACGATGCTGAAAAGCGAAAGCGCTACGACACCCTCGGTTCGAACTGGAAAGCGGGCCAAGACTTCCAGCCGCCTCCAGGCTGGGAAGATTTGTTCGGTTCGTTCGCAAACGGCGGGCAGGGTCGCACCCAAACATTTACCTTTGGAAACGGCGGCGGATTTAGTGATTTCTTTGGAATGCTTTTTGGAGACGGCCCGCAGGCTGGTGCCCAGTTCAGCAGCGGAGATCCCTTCTCCTCTATGGGTGGAGGTGCCTTCGGTCAGGCCCGGCAGAGTGGCCCGAGAAAGGGACGCTCCCACGAGGCCAAGATAACTGTTTCGCTGAGCGATGCGTATAACGGAGCAAAGAAGCGAATTACTCTCGGCGGACTCGGCACAGAAAAATCATACGAAGTCACCGTCCCTAAGGGCATTACCGACGGAGCAAGCATTCGTCTCAGCGGACAGGGCGAGCCAGGTCTCAACGGCGGCCCGGCCGGAGATTTGATGCTTCGAGTAAATATCGCACCGGATCCGCGATTCCGTCTGAAGGGACGCGACCTGTACAGCACGCTGGCTATCGCTCCATGGGAAGCGGCGCTCGGCGCAAAAGTGAACGTTCCAACAGTTGACGGAACTGTGTCGCTCAACATCCCAGCTGGCTCTGAAAGTGGGAAACAGCTGAGGCTAAAGGGCAAAGGCTTAAGCGCAAAAGACGGCAAGAGCGGCGACCTACTCGTTGAAGTGAAAATTGCCGTACCAAAAACCCTGAGCACAAAAGAAAAAGAACTATTTGAAGAACTAAAGAAGGAATCAAGTTTTAATCCGCGTGCATAGCGCGAATTAAACAGGAGAAAGCGAATGGACTTAAACAGACTAACACAAAAGTGCCGAGAAGCTGTGCATTCCGCTCAGACGCTGGCCACTCGTTTTCGCCATCTCGAGATTGACAATGAGCACTTGCTGCTAGCTCTCCTGAATCAGTCGGACGGACTGCTCCCGAGGCTGTTGGGCAAGATGGAAATCAACACCCAACAGTTCCGTCAAGCGCTCGAGGCGGAGCTCGGTAAGTTGCCCGAGTCCACTGGCCCCACTCCACCTGACAAGATTTACGTCACCACCCGCTTTCAGCAGTTGTTTGTTAAAGCAGAAGACGAAGCAAAGCGGTTAAAGGACGAGTACATCTCGGTAGAACATCTAATCCTGCCGATGATCGATGAAAAAGGAAAAACAGCCGCAGGAAAACTGTTTGAGCAGTTCGGAATTACCAGAGACAGTTTCTTAACGGCCCTAATGAGCATACGAGGCAATCAGAGAGTGAAAGGCGAAAATCCTGAAGATACCTATGCGGCTCTTGAAAAATACGGCCGCGACCTAGTTAACGACGCAAAGCGCGGCAAACTCGATCCGGTCATCGGAAGAGATGCTGAGATTCGACGCGTCATCAGAATCTTGTCGCGTAAAACCAAGAACAATCCTGTTCTGATTGGGGAACCGGGCGTAGGTAAAACCGCGATTGCCGAGGGGCTCGCTCAACGTATAGTTCGCGGCGACGTGCCGGAAGGCTTAAAAGACAAAACAATTTTCGCTTTGGACATGGGGTCTCTTGTCGCCGGCGCAAAATACCGCGGCGAATTCGAAGAGCGATTGAAAGCCGTCTTGCACGAGATTAAAGAATCGGAAGGGCGAATTGTCCTGTTTATCGACGAGCTGCACCTGATTGTCGGCGCAGGTAAAACAGACGGCGCAATGGACGCCGGCAATATGCTCAAACCGATGCTGGCGCGTGGAGAGCTGCACTGCATTGGCGCAACCACTCTCGACGAATACCGCAAGTACATTGAAAAAGATGCTGCCCTCGAACGGCGATTTCAACCGGTCCTTGTCGACCAGCCGAACGTAGAAGATACAATCTCTATCCTTCGCGGAATTCGCGAACGCTTTGAAGTTCACCACGGTGTGAGAATTCTGGACAGCGCCCTTGTCTCAGCCGCTGTTCTGTCGAATCGCTACGTCTCGGACAGATTTCTTCCCGACAAAGCAATCGACCTAGTTGACGAAGCCTGTGCGATGATCCGGACCGAGATCGATTCCATGCCTGCCGAGTTAGATGAAGTTACCCGCCGTGTCATGCAGCTTGAGATCGAAGAAGCTGCTCTGAAAAAGGAAAAAGACAAGGCCAGCAAGGAGCGTCTGACCGCACTCAAGAAAGAGCTCGCTGAGCAAAAGTCCAAGGCGGACTCAATGCGAGCGCAGTGGGAAGCTGAAAAGAGCGGCATCGAGAAGCTGCAGACTCTGCGCAGCGAAATTGAACAAGTCCGACACCAAATCGAGAAAGCTGAGCTTGACTACGACTTGAATAAGGCCGCTGAACTTAAGCACGGCACACTCCCCCAGCTGGAAGCCAAGCTAGCTCAAGAGGAAGCCAGCCTTCAGCACAAACACGATTCCGGACGATTGCTTCGCGAAGAAGTAACCGAAGAGGAGATCGCTGAAATAGTTTCGCGCTGGACCGGCATACCAGTTATTAAGCTGGTCGAGGGTGAGCGCGAAAAGCTGCTTAAGCTCGACGAAATTCTTCACGAACGTGTTATTGGGCAGGACGAAGCCGTTTCGCTTGTCGCAGATGCAGTCATTCGAGCCCGATCCGGCATTAAGGATCCGAAACGACCAATCGGCAGCTTTATTTTTCTCGGCCCCACTGGCGTCGGAAAGACTGAGCTAGCTCGCACCCTGGCTGAAGCCCTGTTCGACACTGAAGACAACATCGTCCGCATCGACATGAGCGAGTACATGGAGAAGCACGCGGTCTCGCGCCTCATCGGCGCGCCGCCCGGCTACGTCGGCTACGACGAGGGCGGGCAGCTCACCGAGGCCGTGCGCCGGCGTCCGTACAGCGTGATCCTGCTCGACGAGCTCGAGAAGGCCCACCCGGACGTGTTCAACGTGCTGCTGCA
>JAGRAN010000164.1 GCA_020434585.1 Bdellovibrionales bacterium | reverse complement strand
TAGATAACAGAGATATTTTCAGGGCTGATCCCGCCAAGTTCAAGTAAATCGTTCTTAGTAGATTGCGATATGCAAACCACATGCTTGGCCTGAGGCAGCATCTCATTCAGCTGGCTGTAGTGTTTGCGGGAATTCGCGTCGACACTCGCAGGGTCTTTAATGAAATATAAGTCGTGAACAGTCAGCAAAAGCGGAACTGCAGACGTTGGGGTAAAAAAATCCATGCAATGTAGTAGATCGTAAGAGCTGCCGCGGAGTTCCCAATCTAGTAAAAATTTCTCAAAACGATGATGGGGTGGGGTGAATAAGGACCTGCTCAGCGGCCACAAATCAACTGAACTTTGTCGATTGTCTCGCCAAGATTTAAGCAATGTTATTTCGGCAGAAAGGCCTTGAAGGTCGCGAAAAGCGCCAAGCAAACCATCTAGGTACCGGCGGATACCGGACCTGTTGTAAAAAGCAATTCTTGCATCTACAGCGACTTGCATGGGTGAACTTCTATCTTCCGCAGCGGAGATTGCAACGCACAAAGGGCCGTGGCACTCTCTTGAGAGCCTGTAGCTTGCCACGTTGATTGTGTGCATGCAACGAAGTGTCTATGGCCGGATCTGTGAAGCACAATACTGCGTCTGATTCTTATATAACTACGAGCGCCGCTCGTTCGACTTCGGCTGAGCTTTCCGACGGAGCGGAGTTCTTTCACGCTCGGCGTCTAGCGGTATTGTCGCAGCGCGGCTTGCGCCCTACTGCAAAACGGTTCACGTCTTACGCACCGCCGGCAACTGTAGTAATGCTCAACTTCAACGGTCAAGCCGTCCTTAGACGATCGCTCGAGGCCGTCCTAAATCAAGATTACCCTAATTTCACTCTTGTGGTAGTTGACAATGCTTCAAGCGACACCAGTCGGCAGATTCTTTGCGAGTTTGAAGCTTCTTATACCGGTCGAATCAAGCTGGTTTTTCTATCCGAGAACCGTGGTGTTGCGGGTGGACGTAACGCAGCGATTCCACATTGTGATTCTGACTTCGTCGCGTTTATTGATAACGATGGTTATCCCGATCCTAACTGGTTGAGTGAAGCCGTTTGGCATTTAACTCAAGATCGACAAGTTGGTGCTGTTGCTCCATTAGTTTTCTTTGCTAGTCGTGAGACGTTGCTTAATGGTTCGGGAGGGTGTCGAGAACCAAGCGGGTTTGCCGGTGATGTGAATTTCTCTCAGCCGGTCGAATTTGCAAACCTTAATTGCGAGGTTCTCTATCCCATGGGCTGCGGAATGGTATTAACTCGCACTGCTGTAGAGAGTAGCTTTCCGCTCGATGCCCTGCTGCCGAAGTGGTTTGATGACGTTGAAGTCGGCGAGAGAGTATGGCGCTCTGGCATGAAGGTTGCGATATGCAAGTATTCACATGTTCTTCACGGCTTTCACGGCTCTGACGATCAGCTATCCAAAGGCAATTGGCGCAAGGCACTTTTGTTTCACAAGGCCCGGATTCGTCACTCGATAAAGTACCCGCCACAAGGTGGACTGCCGCGTCTTTTGCTTCACGAGATGGGTGTTTGCTCGAAGATGCTCCTAAGCAAGCCCAAGGAAGTTGCTGTTGCTGCCGCAGCATGGTGCTGGAATTTGTTGCACATCGCCTCGGCGTTAAAGGTAGAGAGCGAATTTGCGTCAAACGCGCTAACGGCTCAGCGGCGCTACGTCGACGGTCCTGTTAGGTCTGGTCCCGATAATCATTCGTTTCAATTCGAGCGTTCTCGTCTTGGTTCGTCAATTTCTTTTGAGCGTTCGGGGGAGGAGCAAGCATTGCATTACGGATGGTATCCAATTGAAGTGGAAAAGGGGATTAGTTTTCGACCCGCTGCGCGGTACGCTTCAGTGTTTATGAGAATTGATGCAGACCTCCCCGCTACGTTACTTGTTAGGCTGCGACCGAAGCACTGCCCGCAGCAAGTCAAAGTAAAGATTCGTTCGTTAGATAACGAGCAGAGCGTTGAAGACTATTCGGCAGTACTTGAAAATCTAGAATGGCAGGAGCTGAGCATCCCAATTAATGCTTATAATGGAGAGTTGGAAATTTTGCTCTGTTTCCCATTTTCCCTGGACAAATCAGTAGATATTGCCGACATCGAGGCGGTGTGTGTGAATGGGTGAGGCGGCGGTAAAGTTTAGCATTGAAGGTGAGCTTCCCAGCGAAGAGTTCTCCCTAAAAAAGGTCTTTGGAGCCGGCGCGGCTTTGATGATCCGTCAGGTTATTGTTCAGTTTCTTGGCGCAGTAACAGGAATAATCTTAGCACGATCTCTAAGCCCTGCTGATTTCGGTTACTACGCAATCTTCACTTTTGGATTTTACGCTCTCCTTGCTCCCGGAGACTTGGGGCTTGGTGCCGGTCTTGTTCGGCAGGATACAGAGCCTAAGACCTCCGAGTGCCGAAATGTGCAATTTGTTCGTCAGCTAGTTGACCTAGTCTTGTTAATCGTAATTTGGTCTGCATCTCCCTGGCTTGCCAGGATTTATGGCATGAGCGCTCAAGGGGAGACAGCGGTCCGTTTGTTAGCTCTGGCGATATTCGTCCAATCGTTTCAGGTTGTACCGATGGTGCTGATGGAGCGAGCGCTGCGATTTAACTCAATTGCATTGATCGAAGTCGCGCAGACCCTGGTCTATTCAGTGCTAGTCGTCTACTTGGCTCTGAGTGGATGGGGCATTGTAAGTTTTTCGTTGGCGTGGCTGGCATTTTCTCTTACAGGCGCGATCCTTGCGAACATACTGAGTCCCTGGCCGCTAGGCTGGAATTTTAGCCTCAAGTTCCTGCGTGACCGTTTGCCGTTTTGCCTGCCCTATCAGGCTTCAGGTGCTGTTACCCTAGGCAAAGATGCGGTCACACCAGTTCTAATTGGAATTGTTTTAGGAGCCACGCAGGTCGGTTACGTAAACTGGGCGCAGATGCTAGCGATGATCGCAGCGTTAGCCGTAGGCGTTTTGCATCGGGTTTGCTTTTCTGCTTTTGCACGCATCCGATCAGACAAAAAGCGCCTTGGTGAGATGGTAGAAATGTCCCTTCGATTGTCGCATCTGTTCGTAGCGCTGCCGTCTGTGTTCATTCTTTTTTATTCAGAGTCGATAACCACTTTGATTTTTGGAGCAAAATGGCTTGCGGCATTGCCTATTTTCGCAGCACTGTGGCCGGCTAATTTCTTAGTTCCCACTTTGCCTCCGCTCATTGCTGCGCTTAATTCGTTAGGACGCTCGGGCCGCGTGCTGGCGATATCTGTGGCCTTAACGGCGCTATTTTGGGCGGCCGCAGCCTTGCTAATCGTTCAACTTGGAGTTTATGGCTACCCGCCTGCTTTTTTATTGTATTACGTCAGCAGCCTGTCGTTTGCTCGTGAGCTTAGGAAATGCGGAGTTAGTTTTTCAGTGTTTCGCGCTGCATTTCCGGTTTGGGTAGCAGCGTTTGCTGTTGTATTGGCGGTTGTGATTTTGGATACAATGTTTGGCGCTCCGAGTGCGATATTGCTGGGAGTGGCTTTTATTACAGCTGGAATCCTGTATTTAGGTGTACTTTTCGCGCTGAACCTTTATTTGTAAAGATGCTCGCGTATTGACGCAAATAGCTTCAATGTTTTCTGTTTGCCGCCGAGCGGATTTTCCTTGAAATACCAGAATTGCTCGCGTTCACCTTTGCCGGCGAAGAGCTGCATTGTGCCCTGAGATTTGTGAGCGGCGATCACCCAGTCTGCGATGATTTTGTAATTTAGCTTCTTGTCATATCCGAACGGGGTGGTTCTGTCGAATTCAGCAATTGGTTTATCGCCCGATACGGCAGTAATCGGATAGTCCTTAAGTCCGAGTTGTTGAGCTTTCACTTGATACTCAGGTGCCCAAATTGTGGTAGCGAGGGCTACTGGACGCTTTTCGGGGAGCAGGACTTCTCTCGCTTCAAGAGCTAGCATAGTCGCAGTGCTGTGGTGCGCGTGTGTGTCTGGGCGAGGTGCTAAACCAATAATAAAGTCGTAATTTCCGCGTTTCAAAATGTCTTCCAGTTGACTGCGGGTGGTGTCGATGTTCCAGGTTGAGCCTTTTCGAATTTCG
This sequence comes from Bdellovibrionales bacterium, assembly GCA_020434585.1. GTDB lineage: Bacteria > Bdellovibrionota_C > UBA2361 > SZUA-149 > JAGRAN01 > JAGRAN01. The sequence continues at coordinate 13,806 of JAGRAN010000164.1, read as the reverse complement.
TCGACGTCAGTGGTGTACTTTTCGTCATGTTGGTCGAGGAAGAAAAACTGATTAATGCCGATTATTTTTCCAGAAGCGATGAGTTCCTGGCGGCGAATACTCGGAAGATACTCGCGTGCAACTGTTTCATCAGTTAGTTTCAGACCGTAGATCGGTTCTGCGAGAGTAGAATATTTGAAGCCGCCTGAGCCATCTGTGACTAGAACTAAATCAACTGTTCCGTGGAGGTGATGAGCTACGGCGTAGAGTGTTGCGGCGAAGCCGCCTTCATCGTCCGGGTGGGCAATGACTGCAAGCACCCTCGGCGAATCACCAGCCAAAGCAAGCGAAGGATAGAGCAGAAGAACCAGGCACAAGATAATTTTTCTCATGCCCGGACTCTAGCGTACTTGGTGTGTGGCGACTAGATCAGTGCCGAACTATCTCAGCACAGCTTGTAATCATAGTTACCATTCGGTCGAGCGACTTTCCTGAAGGATCCTCGTCCATCACGGAGGGGAGCGCTTCCGCGAGCATTGCGGCCAGTTCTTCGCGAGTGGAAATTTCGTGTTCGCGAAGCTTGTTGGTCAAGTCGGCGCAGATTAAGGCCGGCTCTAGAGATAAGAGGCTTGTGATCGAGTCAGCGTTTAGCCCGTATTCGATGCGTTTCAGCAGTCGGCGAATTGGATGAATTGGCGCATACCCAGTGCAATGAATAGAAATGCCGAATACGTCGTCGTGATCGTACCACTCTCCGCCGTAGTATTTCGCACAAACCATGCCGAGCTGAAAACCGATATCAAATACGAAATCATCTGTAAGTGTGTCGTTGTCCATCATTTGCTTTAGTGCGCCGTTTTCCTGGAACAGCGACATTACGATGCACTCGATTTCACGCAGGTCGTTGAGGTCTCCTGTTAAGTTGAATCCGCGCCGCCGCATTTCGGTGCAAGCGCGTGCGGCTCGGCGTTCGAACTCTGCAATGCGCCCCGGCGAGGCTGGCAGTGCGGGATAGGGGTTTCGATAGCTGCCTACAACTTCGTCGAATTCAGAAGTCATGCTGATCAGCATTTCGAGGTTAGTTAAGTTGTCGGCGTTGGCCCCAACTTCGACTCTGTGCAGTACACTGTTAAACAGATTGTACTTACCGACGCCGCAGCCTTCGTTAAACTCAATTTCTACATCGGCCATGTTCTGGTCGTTCGGAATGACCCAGCGGGCGAACCCTTTTTCGACGACTATCGCAGCCAAGTGCAGTGAAATATCAAGCAGCCATTCCTGTAAATCAGCCCCTTCCAAGCCGTGCAATGCAGAGCCTCTGAGGAACTTTCCACCGGGTGCGTAATAGTCGACGTAGTCGTCAAAGCGGCGCCAGTCGCACACGTCTCCGTGCCAAACCATATTTAGCTGTTTCATGCGTTCGCGAGCAGTTTCGATATAGGCGGTAAGTCGCTCTTCGATCGAGGGAGTCTCACCGACATTAATTACATATGTTTGCCCGCCCGTTTGATAATACTTCTCCAGGCCTTGAGCCTGCTCAGGACAGTATCGTATTAGGTAGTTGTAGTAGACTCTGCCTTCTTCGACGCGGCCTTGTGCGTGAAGCGTTAAAGCAAGGTTACGGCGGCTTACATCGCTGCCGCGAAGCATGAGAGTTTTGCGAAAAGTCTTTTCACCTTCCTCCCAGTTCTGCATAGCGATATGAATCGTTCCTGCGTGATGGAGTGCCTCAGGTACGTGATAGTCGCCGCACTGCTCAACTTTCTTAAAGCATTCCAGCGCCTGATTTAGTCCTTCAACATTGCCGGATGCATAGTGCAGCGCCCTAACAGATATGCCTTTTCCAACGAGAGCGTCACAATTGTCGGGCTCCATCGCCAAACACTTGTCGAAGGCCGCGACGGCCTCGTCATATCGCTGAGAAATGCAAAGTGCTCTACCACGCTCCAGCCAAGCCATCGCCGGGACCTTGCCGGATTTAAAATACGGCTTAAGCAGTTTAAATGCTCCCGGAGTATCTCCGGACAAAGAGTGGCTGCGGGCAAGGAATAAACCACGTTCCTGCTTCATACCCTCGCCGTCCCACCAGCGGTAGTATTGCTGAACTTGAGTGTGAAGACTTAAAGTCATCAAGCATTCCAGTTCTAAGAAATAGAAATGTTCCTTTGGCGCTCCGCAGTCCCGAGCAAGGGCCGCGTGAAAGAATGCCTCGTACGCCTTGTCTTTTGCTAAGGCATCGCGAGCTTTACCGACATGAGTCATAGCATCGCAGTCCACTGCATCCGCGCGAATCATTCCGACGATCATCGGCAGCACAAATGAGTAGACCGTGTGAGCAGGATTGGAGCTTCCGACTACGCCGTCGAAAGTAACACCTTGCACGTTCTTATTGTGAAAAATGCGCTCGAGCGCGACGTCTGTCGGCAGTTCAGCGAGTGTGGTGTCGGGTCCTGCAAAAGATGGATTGGTGTAGACTAGTGAAACTTTCATATCCGGCGTAAGATTTACGAACGCCATATCCAGAAAGTCTAAAACCTGTTGCCTGTCGTTAGGGTCTGCGGCCATTTCTCCTTCCCATCCGACCGGAATATAGAGATTGGGAATATTTCTTAATACGCCGTAATTTTCGAGAAATGATTTTTCAGGACTCGCGGACACGAGCGGAGAAACGCCAGACATAAATCCAAACCCCACATTACTAATGTTAAACCGACCCTAGGCGGGAACCTATAATAGTAGTCGGCAGGGGCCTTAGGGTGCTTAAGGCGTCGGTCTCGATAGGGGCCCGGCCTGACATTAATATCGCGAAATTAGGATTTAAGGCTAAATCTAGGGGTCCAGCGTTCCGATATATGTAATGTGCGCCGCGGGCTTTTGCGAGGGTTTACGCACCTTTGCGGTTAGCGAGAGGTTTCTATGAGCAGTACGGTTTCTTCAATGGCGAATACGCAGACTATTCGCCGTGGGCTTAGTTCCACTTCACTTTCTCGAGAGCAGCTTGTTTTTCTAGCCAAGCTGCCGTCGTTTCTTAACTCCAGTTTGGATACGACTCGAATCATTCACATTGCACTGGAACACGTTAAGGGGATGTTGAATGTCCAGACGGCTGCGGTCTATCTGATGGGTCGGGGCGGCGATAGTCTTCGCTACTGGACACTTTCGGATTGTGAAGCGCGCCGCATCGACGCCGAGATGCCGTTTGATGAAAACAGCATGGTTGGTTCGGTCATCGGAAACAAATTTCCGCTAGTGGTAAAGGATGCAGCTACAAGTACATTCTCCCTAGCTACACGACCTGATTCAGTTGAGCGAAATATTAAGTCCATAATCTGCACGCCGCTAATGTGCAAAGGCGGTGAGTGCCTCGGCGCGGTAGAAATGGTGAATCGGATGGACGGAGTGCCATTCTCCTCGGATGATGTCGTATTCGTCGAGCAGTTTGGACATCAGGTGGCCCTCGCGCTGGATAACGCCAGACTTTTTCGAGAATCCCAGGAGCGCAGTGAAATGCTGGCCCGCCTGGATAAGCGCAAAAGTGAAATGATCTCTATTATTGCGCACGAGTTCTTAACACCAATTACCTTGATTCAGGGTTCCGCGGAGCTGGTCGCAATGAAGCAAGGTCAAACCAGCGAAAATCTGGAAATCCTGGCCATGCTGCAAAATGGTGTGGAAAGGCTAAAGAAGCTTATCAAGCAAGTTAAAAGCGTAGCCATGCTTCAGGACGGCTCGATTGCGATATGTCCGTCTCAGATTGATTTGCATCACGAGCTGCAAGTCGTAGAAGCCATGTTTAAGTCGACTGCGGCTGAGCGGCAAATGACGCTTGAGATTGAATTGGAAGAGTCGGCAAGACAGATCGAAGCCGATGCCGGCCTGCTGGTTTTGGCTCTGCAGAACCTAGTTAGCAACGCCTTTAGGTGCACTCCGGACGGCGGAAAGATTACTGTAGGAGCGTGCAAACGCAACGGTGTGGTAGAGCTTCGCGTGGCTGACACAGGAATCGGGATAGAGGCATCTGAGCTTCCGTTTATCTTTGAAAAATTTTATGAAGTCGGCGATGTCGACAATCACTCATCCGGGGACAACAATTTCGGAGCGAAGGGTCTTGGACTAGGTTTAGCTGCTGTTCGACACATCGTCGAGGCGCATGGCGGAAAGATTCACGTCAAAAGTGAAGTCGACAAAGGGAGCGTTTTCTCCCTTCAGCTTCCGACAGGTGATAAGTAATTCGCTATTCGGCGGGCGGTTCTTCGAGATCGAAATTCGACAGGGCAAAAATCCACACTCCGATCAGTGCGCAGAAAAAAGCGATGATAATGCAGCCCTGTCCAGCCGGAGAATTGGGATCGGCGCTTAACCCAAGGATAAACGCAAAGATAGCACCAAAGCGGTAAAGTCTAAGCAGCAGGTCCGTCGAAGGGAAAGCTTCAACGGCTTCTACTGTTTCAGGTGTGTTTGTTTCTTGTTCGCTGTTCATTACCTGTAAAATCGGCAATTTCTCCAACAAACTTCACGAATAACAGCTTTTGCCGGCCAATATTGCATGACTATAGTTGGAAATGACGGGCTCAACTAATCTGGAAGCGAGCCGAAAATCTATTAAGATAAGTGCCTAGAATTAAACACTAATTTACCATAACTAAGTATGACAGTCTTTTTACATTCTTGTGACACGCCAATCTGTGCTGCAGGATAAAATTAATATGTATCGGGGTAGTTCCAGCGGATCATAATGATCTTAGAGGGCGAGCAGCTGAGCAGTCTTTTCGCAGCAGCTCCAGGCGGTCGCAATATTGAAGTGGATTGGAACCCTATTTTGCAAGGTTGCGTTCAAGGGTTAGCGGTCATGAAAATGTCAGAATCATCACTCGAGGCGGTTGTTGTCGACGCGCTCGAACAATATTTAGTTTCTCGCGAAGATTATCTAGCAGCAGCATCTACGCACTACGAGCCCATGGTTTTTGAGCTCGCGATGGAGTTGTGTCTTGAAGACGCTGCGTTGGCGGTCGAAGTTTTTGACGAAGTTTTTGCCAAGCTTGAAGAAGAGCGCGAACAGCATCTCGACGAGCCCTTGGCTACTTTGCTTCATCGCTATACCTATCAATCCGCATTGTTGAGAGTTCTGGATCCAGCTACTGAATTGATGCAGTAGTTAAATTTTTTACATGCAATAGTATTAGGCGGCTACTGAGGCGCAAGTTTTCGTCTATGATGGGCACGTTTCGCGCGGTCGCTCCGCACGGCGTGCTCCCAGCCTCCTTTCTTGACCCAATGGTCGAATTGCTGAAGGTGAGGGTGTCTGGCCTCGAGTGCTTTAAAACTCCTTCCATGCCATTGGCGTTTCCCGTTTATCCTAGGAACATTTTCTCCCAAAATGGCGTGACACATCTCGTGATAAAGCAGGGGGTGCAGCCAGCGATGGTGCTCAGTGTAATTTAGCTCCCGTGCGACTATTACGCGCTTCTCTTCAGTGTAGCATGCGGCGAGCGTGCGTTTTTGCTTCCTTCTGCTCCAGTGTATGACATATTCGTCTACGTCTGGACGATCCGGGAAAAACTCACGGCGAATCTCCAACCACATTTCCAGCAGCATCACATCGCTCCCTGGACGAGTGCGTCTGCGAACTGTTGGTTTGCGCCTGAAAATGCGTGGTCTTAGTAAGTCGAAAATAGAAAGCTGCATAGACTGCTCTAATATAGGACAAAATATCTAATCGAGAAAATGCTAATGCCTGGCAGTCTGCGTCGCTCAAAAAAGGCGGCAGCAGCGCGGTAATGGAAACCGGAGAGATTCAGACCAAAGCTGCTGCTGCCGTCGATCTCGGTGGATTACAGTTCCCCGAGTGATTCTGCATAGCTCTCGACGCCGGGTTTTGGCATCAAGAACACAGTGAACGCACCGTTGGCACTGCTGACTTCCATCCAGGGGTCGCCCAGGGACGCGCTCGGTTCGAGTGCGTCGAAGTGCTCATCCTCCATGTTGATCAGCGCGAACAGCCCTTCGACCAGCTCGAGGGGCGCCTTCTCTGCATCCCAAGTGATGGTCAGGAAGTGAGTCGGCTGACGATCGGTTTCTGAGCCGAGGCTGAGTTCGAACGTGAAGCAGCGGCCGTGAAGCGTGATGCTCGAGAATCTCTCGGTCATCCCATCGGCGCTTACTTCAGTCGTGAACGTCACCTTGCCGCGGAATCCGAGGCGAACGGCTCGCTTCATCTCGTGGACGCGGGCGACGTCTTGCGCGCGAGGTTCGCGTAGCGCAAGGTCGCTCGAGTCTCCGAGGAGGCGTGCGGCCATGCGCATGCCGGTAGTCAGACTGACGGGGTCCAGCGGATCTCCCTCGAGAGCAACTCGGCTGTACAAGTACGATGCCGCGTCAGTCTCGGTTGCAGGAAGCCGCAGTCGCATCGCCATGAAATCAGGCGGTGCTTTGGTCTTGGTAACCATAGCTTCTCCTTTGTTCCAGTTGTTGACGTAGAGGGTCCAAGGGACGACCGACGCAATGCGGTGCATTTCGCCGGTTGTCCCCTGGCGAGTCAGACTTGGTTGTGGAGAAGTCATGAAAGTATCTAGAAAAACGCTCTTACCGCGCGTACTCCCAGCGGTCATCCGTCTCGCCGAATGACATTGAGAGCAGCGTTTTAAGGCTCTGCCCTAGTAGAAGGAGCCAAAGAGCATGCTGGCTCAGGGTCAGCCCCTACAGGATACCCCCTAGGGAATTGTTAATCTAGTGTTAGTTTTTTAGCCGAGTAATTAGGGCGGTTTAGGTTGAGTTCGAGAACCGAGAATACCGATCGCCGCATTAAGAAATTCAATAGCCACCTCCGCTAAGCGTACCCTATTCTACTTGAAAAATTGAAAATACTTAGCGCGGACGTTTAGCTATGCGACTTGATATCGGAACCATTTTGGGAGTTTGTGCCGCCTTTGGACTCGTCTTTCTGGCGATCCATATCGGTGGCGGACTTAATTTTTTCTACGACGGAAAAGCGCTGCTGATTGTGCTGGGAGGGACGATTGGTGCGACGCTGATCAATTTTCCGCTTAAAGATTTTCGGCGGACCTTTATTGGATTGAAGCAGGCCTTCTTTCCCGACCTACGTTCTGTCAATGCTAGACTGCACAGCATCATCGACTACGCACGTAAGGTGCGCGGTGCAGATGTTAAAGCAATTCAAGACGAAGTGTATCAAGAGGACGATCGCTTTTTTCAAAAGTGTCTTGAGCTTTTAACCGACGGTCAAGACGAGCGTCAAATTCGGCGCACAATGGAAATAGAACTTTCCTTTCTCGAAGACAGGCATCGTAAAGGAGCGCAGTTGTTTCAAACCATGGGAACGATTTCTCCGGCAATGGGTTTAATTGGGACGCTGATCGGTTTGGTTCAAATGCTGCAGCATCTAGAAGATCCTTCGAAGATTGGCCCATCGATGGCGGTTGCGCTGCTTACCACTTTCTACGGTGCCGTATTTGCGAATCTGATTTTTCTTCCACTAGCCGGCAAGCTTCGCTCGAGAAGTGAGGAAGAATTCATGCTGAAAGACCTGACGATTGAAGGTGTTGCTGGAATTGCTGAGGGGCTTAACCCCCGCATGATTGAGCAGCGCCTGCTTAGCTTTCTCCCGCCGGAAGAGCGCCAGTCGGAATACGAATAAGTGGAGCGATCGTTTCGAAAAAGAGTTTGGTATGCGGGCGATGCCGCAGACGCCGAAACAGAGGCGTTTACGGTTTCGTTTACGAGCTTTTCGATCATTCTCCTTGCGTTTTTTATCTTCCTCGATTCTATCTCGGCGCCTAACGAGATTCGCCGAACCACTGTACTGGATTCTCTCGACACCAGTTTTTTAACTTCGCGAATTGATGAACAGGAGAAGACTTCTTTCGGAATCGCCGAAGCGGCTGAGAAAGCTCAGTTCGAGGTCGTAAGAAAAGATGACAGCTTTGTGATTACAATGCCCGGCGCGTCTCTGTTTGAAAGCGGCGACGATTCGCTCAAAGAGGAAGTAATTCCGATTCTAAAAGATATTGCTGCGAGGGTCGGGGAGCATGAATTGTCTGTACGCATCGAAGGCCACACGGATGACCGCCCGATCAGTACTATTAGATTTAGGTCGAACTGGGAGCTTTCGGCAGCACGTGCAGTTTCGGTGCTGAGACTATTTCGTGAGCAGGGTATTCCTGCTGAGCGGCTGTCAGCTGCAGGTCGAGGCGAGTTTGTACCTGCCGCGTCGAACGAGACTCCTGAAGGCCGGGCAAAGAATCGCCGTGTGGTTGTTGTTATTACTGCTGCAGAAAAGCAGTGAGGAGCTAGATGCGCCGCCGCAGATCATATCACGCAAGCGAAAGCGCCCACGAGGTATCTACCACGGCGTGGATGGTAACGTTTTCAGATCTCCTGACCCTGCTGTTAACGTTCTTTGTTTTGCGGATTTCAATGGGCGTAATCGATGCTGAGGCAATGTATGAATTCATGCATCAGGAGCGCCGCAGTGCGGCATCGAGGTCGGAAGCCATTACCAAGGAGCTGGTGGATCGCTTGACGCTGCTATTGGGCGAACCTCAGCCTGACGCCGTGTCTAATGTTTTGCATTACCCCCAGGAAATAGATCTCGAACCGGGCAAGGACAGCAGCAAGCTCGCCCTAGGAGGCGGAACGTTTCATTCGGGCAGCAGGCAGTTGTCAGAGGATGCGGCAAAGGCCGTTAAGTTAATCGGGCGTGCCATTTTACACAAAGACGTTCAGGTACAAATTGCTGGCCACACCGACAATCTGCCGATTAACAGCGCTGAGTTTCCATCGAACTGGGAGCTGTCAGCAGCCCGGGCAATTACGGTCGCCAGTCTAATGATCGAATCCGGCGTAAAACCCGAAGCAATCTCCGCCGTAGGCTACGCCGATACGGTTCCACTCGCCTCGAACGAAACCCCCGAAGGCCGCCACCAAAACCGGCGCGTAGAGATAATCATCAAGCCGACTCGAATTGAGCAGGATCAACATAGCTCTGAATTGAAGTGATACGAGTTAAGCCGCGGCGGCTTCGGATTCGTCTGAGTCTTCGATGCGGCCGGTGAAGAGAGCGGCGGAGAATTCGATGGGGGAGAATGCTTTAAAGCCCCGCTGTTCGTCGCCGATGCTGACATAGCGAATTGGAACATCAAGTTCACGACTAACCGCAACAAGATTGGCGGCAGTGGCGCATTTTTCGATGCGCGTTACGCAAATGCCGCTCAGGTCCAAATTCGCATTGAGTTCGCGAATCGGCTCGAGCGTTTGTTCGTAGCTGCTCGCCTTGAAGATCAGTAGCGTTTCATGCGGAGCGTCGGGCTGCTCTCGCGAAATCATGTTGATAACGTTTTTGATTTCATCGTGGATCGTCGACTTCTTTTCGTGGCCGGACGGTGTGTCGACTAGCAGGATGTCAGCCTGATCGTCCTGCGCACGGTGCAGTGCTTTGTATGCAATGGTCGTGGACTTTACTTTGTCCGGACCTGACAAAACCAGTATGCCCGATTCTTTGCTCCACTTAGTAAGCTCGCTGCGTGATTCTGAACTATAGGAGTCACAAGCGCCCACCATAACTTTTGCGCCTTGTTCGGCGAAATGCGTGGCCAAGCGTTTGATAGCTTGCACTTTCTGTTCGTAGTCCGAGCCCACTATCAGCACGACCTTTGGCAGCTCATTTACCTGCTTCGGGGCAATTTCTATCTTGTCGACGTCCTGCGCGACGAGCTTGGCTGCAGATTTCGCCAAGCCGCTTCGTACATCGTCGAGTGTCATATCGTTAAGTTTCAAATCGCCGTCGCAGAGACTCGCCATCAATGAGTCAACGGCAGAAGGGCCGAACTCTGCGTCAAGCAGGACCTCTTTGATCGGTTCAATTAAACCGTCCTCGTCCCCTGGGTCTTTCGCCTTTAGTACTTGGCGTAGCTTCTTCGCAATTACGTCTCTGGACTTAGAAAGTCCCGCTGCATACGAAAGCGGCGGAAGCGCTTCGGCTCCTTCCTCCTCCTCGTTTTCGTCGAAATCTAAATCTTCGGGTTCTTGACCTTCGAGAGCCAGCTGCAATCCGTCTTCTGCGGTGAAGCTGCCGAGCATCTTCTCCACAGCCTCTTGGAGAAAGTTCAATCTATCTTCTAAATTCTCGCCTCCGTAGAGTTCGAAATCAGGTGATTCGATTGGCCTGTTTTCCATATTCTCCAAGCGTTCTTCCAAGTAACGCATGCGCTGGCGCACATCGTTAATGATTCGCTCGAAGTTAGTGCCGGCGGTGCTGAGGCGACCGGCGAAGTCGTCTACTCGCAGCGAGAGCTCGTCAACTTTGTCGTTAAGCTTTGTGATTTTGCCTTGGTTCGGCTCGCGGCGTTTTACGAAGAGTTTAGAAAGGCTAAGTCCTAACGCTGTAATTCCGAAAAACAGCGCGAAGAAAATCAGCGGGTCCCGATTACTAACATCGTAGTGACCCATTGCAGACAGAATATTGTCGAACAGCTCCGTAAGCGAACCCATTAGTTCCCGCCGAGAAGGAGAGTTAAAACTTATGCTTATCGCACCTATATCTTAGATGGAGGGTGCCCCCGAAAGCGATTCTTTCTAGAGGCTTACATTTTAATTACGCAGTAATCGCTGCGGATATTAGGAGCTGCTAATGTGCCGAATTCAAAGCTAGCTATGCTGTTGAAAATATAGCTAACCTGCGGGTTTGACCGACATTTATTGGACAGTATTTAAGTATCTTTCTCTCTGTGATAACGAAGGCGTTTATCCCCAGCTCATTCTCAGCTTCATCAGACAAATATTAGTGAATTGTTCGTTTTCCGTGTTCTGCGCCCTAAGCGTGGCTCCCGGGAAGCGGCGTAAGGCAAGAGGGTTGGAGTTCCCGCCGGTGGCAGGGCCGCGCCGCGCTAGTTGTATCATTCATTGAGTAGTACCCGCTCTCAGTGGATAACGCAGCTTGCACGGTGCAGGCTTCGTAAGTGTGGCCCCACTACCCAGGAGGTAGCATGTCGCGGGAGTTGTTTCTTAGGTTCGTCGTCGGCCTGAATGGAGCGGCTGACACGACCGACTTCTCGATCGAGGATGCGGCGATTCGCGGACGCTTCGGTGAAGATACCGAGATCCGCATCGTGCCGCTCGCGCTCGCAGAAGTTGGCGATCCGGCGTTCGTCGTCTTCAGTGATCTTCAGGGCCGGGAGAGCGAGAATGTCGTGGGCTTCGGTGTTCACGGCAAGCTCGACCATGTCGCGGCCTGTGTCGATCGCTTCTGTCGAGGCGGCGACTGCGGTGTCGACTACACCCTGTTCGGAGCGAAGTTCCGCGTGCGCAACACGAGGACCTCTACTCCGATCGGTGTCATGCCCCGTCCCGACGATGGCACGACACTCGGCTGGCTCAAGCACCCCGAAGTCGAAGTCTTCGGCATCGGTCCGCTCGAGGCTCTCGTTCTCGGCGGCGATGACGGTGACATCGAGATGCGCGTCGGCAGTGTGTAGTTCGTCGTGGATGCATAGCACCCTGGGAGACTGAACAGAGTATGTTCGTCTCTGGCAACGGTCGAAGCGGGGGAGCATAGCGTGAGCTGGCCCCCCGCCCGACCCGTCCCAGGCGAACCTCGGTTGTCTATTCGAGGATATTGAGTCTGCGCCGCATCCACTTATTCCGACTGATTTACTCGGGCACGAACTCTATTTGGCGGATCAATATCGCTATCTGTGCGGCATTTATTGCTTTCGTACTTTCAAATTAATTGAATAATTCACGTGCTGCCTTATTCTAGAGAGAATCGTGCAAGGCTATGGTGAAGCAGTAATTTCCGTAATTTTTACTTATGAAAATTGCCAAGTTGGGACAGGAAGAGTTGTTCGGTGGGAGAGGATTTCTCTCATCACGCATTTTTACTCCTGCGCGCGAGGACTGCCCGAAGATAACTTTGCTCGTCGGTCCAAATCGCAGCGGCACCTCAGCGCTGTGCAAAGCATTTTCGTACGTCATGCCGGCGTACTACCAGCCACTTAAGTCAATGGTTCGCTACGGCGGCCCTGCGTTAGTCATCCCCGGTGGAGAGAAGGCGATTTTTATTAAAGAAACTCTCGGCATCTGGCGCGAAGAGGAAACAACCTTTGATCCTATTTCAGCCTTGATCGAAGCTGGCGTCCCTCGCGAGAAAATTAGCTTCGTGCCTTTACTGCGCGATCCGCTCGATACCTACGATTCCTGGCTCGAAGTAGGTGCGGACGCTTCAATCGGAATGTTCCTGCGAGCGTTTGACCATATCTTTACTCTTTGCGACAAAGCCGCTGCCTTGGGCGTTAATACAGTGCCTTTCGATTACGAGCTGCTGAGAACTGGTGAAGAGCTTGTGATGCGCAACATTTTTGATCGCATTGGCCTGGACTACATGCCGAGCGTGGTTAACTGGCCCGGGAATGATTATCTTGCCGGCGGACGAATTTCAATATCAGCCGAAGCGAACTCCGTTAACTACAGAGAGGTTTGCCTCGATCAAGTCTTTGAACGCGGCGGTCTGAGGTACATTGAACGCGAACGTAAGTGTATCGGGAAACAGGATTTCGAAATCCTGCTGAGTGAAGTCTATCCCCGCTATATGTATTTTGCCGACCTTTCTCGAAATTATTTTTGGGCTACCAGCCGCCCAGAATCGCTGGTTGAGCGAGCTGCCTAATACCGCTTTTAGTCCCGCTAATTGCCTGTTATAAGTCTAGTGCTTTAAGGAGCGCTAGTCTGGTTTGGCTGACGATTTAAAAGATACCATTAATAAGCTGGCCCGTGAGATTCACGGTCTCCGCTCATCGACGGACTCGCTTACGCGCCGAATCGACGCTCTGCAATCGCAGGTTAGCGACATGCGCGGCCAAGTTGACGCTGTTTCTCACGTAAGTGCTGATGCCGCACCGCGACCGTTGCTGCGAATTGATGCTATTTTTTCTGGAGGCGGAACCGAACGCAAGCCGTACAGGCTAGCAATCGACGGAATCGTTTCGCATCGCCTGAACCTCTCCTCGATACGTGCTGCCATACTTCTGGTGCTCCTGCTGGACTTGCAGGACCGAAGTGAAGGAGGTCGCGGAGTGCTTGATCCTGTGCAGAGCATAGGCCAAGCGCTCAAACTTCTCGATGCCGATGCCGCCAAAATTGACGACGACCAGCTAGCCAACAACATGCGAGTTGCGATTTACCGCTTCGACGTTTTTCAAGCTGAATCAAAGCTCTTTCTAAACGACGAGTTTCCTCTACGCTTTGAGCCAAAAACGTGTCGGCTCGAAACTCTAGTCGAGTCGGAGCGTCAGCTTTCGCAGGATGTTCTCGTCCAAGTAACCAGCGCTCACCCAGACTTTTCGACATTAATAGACGAGTTGCTAACATCGTCTCCCTTGAGCCGACTTCGCAAGCAGAAAGCGATTTATGTGCCGGGGGTAGAAAGCGGAGTCGATCGACTTTTACTCGAGCTCTATGACCATAATTATCCAGTTGAACAAGTTGCCGTATTGTATCGTCCTTCGATGCAGAGCTTTCCCATGGAGCTGCTTGAGCGCATCAAGGCCTCTGCACCGAAGATTGAGAGGGTGCGACTGCTGAATGAAGGTTATAAAACCGGCCGCTGCCATTTTCGCGAGATTTTGCCGCGCTCGGCGCTAACGGACCTGATTCGTTTAAAGGAAGATGGGACGTTCTTACTTTACCCGCAGAACGTGACCGCAGACGATATCCAAGATCATCTTGCGTATATTGTTCATCTACTTAATGAAGTAGAGAATTACAGCTTAACACTAACCGATGCCTTCGCGCCGTTTCATATTTCAACATTTGAAC
>JAGRAN010000163.1:14633-33681 GCA_020434585.1 Bdellovibrionales bacterium | reverse complement strand
GTTCACTGGGACGCAGAAGCTGCACTGGAGTTTGTCATAGACGATAATCGCTTTTGCAAGAAGCGCCTGGTTGTGTTTGGGCAAAGTCTAGGTGGCGCAATCGCAGTTACATCAGTTGCGAAATTTACCAGGAAGGATCTGATTGATGCCGTCGTCGTGGAGAGCACGTTTGCGAGCTATCAGTCAGTCGCCAGAGAGGTTATCAGCCGCGTTCCGCTAGTCGGCTGGTTTAGTTGGCCGCTTTCAATATTTACGTATGAGCACTTTAGTCCCGAAAAGCACGCCGCAAGCTTAGCTCCCATTCCGCTTTTGATAATTCATGGGCAAAACGACCCAATGATACCGCCTTCTGAGGCCGAACGATTATTCCACTCAGCCAGAGGCCCGGCTGCCTACTGGCGACTGCCGGACAGCGGGCACATTGGCGCATTCAATACAGAGGAAGCCAGAGGGAAATTGCTGCAATATTTGGAGGCGCTGCCGGCACATTCGAAAGATTGTTCTAGGAGCTCGACGTACTAAATGTGCGAATTGTCCATATTGTCTGAGCGGGTGCTGTTAAATATTTTGATGTAAGCGGATCTCGGCTCAGCTATGTAACGTATTAATATTTAATAAGAAAAGCTAGCGTAGTTCGGGTTTGCTGTAATTTTTATTTGTCGCAGCAAAATTGCTGCTTAAGCGCGGGGCGTGCTTGTGTTACAATTTTTGTGTGAATGACACACAAGCGCTTGGAAGGGGAAATGGCGCAGGCAGGGACTTCAAGAATTCAGTTACTCAAACCAATCCTTAGACCGTTAATCCGGTTTTGCCTGCGTAACTCGGTTGCCCTAGCCGAAGTGCTGGAAGCCACTAAAGTGGTTTTTGCTGAGGTTGCCGCCTCTCAAATTGAGGGCACTGGCAATAAGGTGACAGTGAGCAGAATTGCGGTGATGACTGGAATGACCAGACGAGAGGTTACCCGAATATATAAAGAGGGTCGAATCGCCGAAGAAGCGCCGAGTCTGGCTGGTAGGGTCTTGGTGCAGTGGGAGCACGATCCGGAGTTCTCCACTAAACAAGGGAAAGCCAAAGTGTTGACCTGCAAGGGTTCAGAGAGTGAATTCAGTAGACTGGTCGAAACTGTCAGTAAAGATGTGAATGCTGCGACTCTGCTTTATGAGTTGGAGCGACTGGGCGCAGTAGAGCAAGTGCGCGGCGGTGTTAAGTTGGTGCAAAATATCCAGTTTCACACCAAGCGTCCGGAAAAGGGCATTAACCTTCTTTTCAGAGATATCGAAACATTGTCGGCGGCCGCAGAGGAAAACGTGCTGGATACGCAGGAAATTCGCAACCTGCATTTGCGCACAGAGTTTGACAACATTCTGCTCAAAGATATGCCGCGGGTTCGCAAGTGGCTGTTAAAGCAAGGACAAGATTTTCACAAGAAAGCGAGGGATTTCCTCTCGCAGTATGATAAGGATCTCAACCAGGACGCAACTAGCGCAGGTGGGGGCAAGGTTGTTTTAGGTGCATTCAGCTTCGCTGAATTGCCGGATGCTAAAGAGGCTGTAGAGCAGTAACCAAGGTCGGAAGTAACAGGTTTTAACGGAGGGGTTATTATGAGTATTAGACATATCACTAAATTCGCCGATTCTCGCGGCGCGACCAATATTGAATATTGTGCGGTAGCGGCATGCCTAATGTTGGGGCTGCTTACAGCAGTGGTAGATTCGAGAAACAAGTTGGCCAATGTGTACTTAAACGCAACAGTCGGAGTTTCTCTCGGTCAGGCTGATACAGAAGAACTTGAGTTCGTGTACGGTGGATCTACTGAAGGAACTCGCCGCTTATTTAACCTCCAGTCGAGTTCCAGCGGCGGCGGAGGATGCGGTAAAACGCCATGTGATTTAGATTCCCCTCCTGGTGGCAATGGAGATTAGGATAGCGTGTGAACGACTGTTCGTTCTTTAAATGAGGTTATACTAGGCCCCTTATTATGTTATATTTGAAAGAGGGTGTGACTTTTAAAAGTTTAAAGCTCACATCCTCTCAGCGTGGCAGTGTTTCGTTAGAAGTTATAACGATTGCGCTTTTGGCGGTCTTAAGCATCTGTTCAATACAATGCTTGTTGGCCGCTCCGGTGCATGAAACATATGTTGCTGCGGCTGACGCTCTGGGCGGCTCTACGGAAGGTACGAAGACGCGGCCCAGTGGCATTGACTCCTTTGGGGAGCCATAGCCGTTATGGGGGTTTCTGGTTTTGTTACAGCGGTTAAGAATATCTCAGCGTGGGGTGACCAGCGTAGAACTGGTGACTATCCTCCTGATCGCTGTTATGTGCATCTGGGTAATTCGCGCCCAAACCACCTATCCGATTGAAGTTGCTTATTGGGAGGCCGCTGACGCAATGGCGTATTACGGTGGTCAAACTGAGGGCACCGTTGCACCTCCTACAGCCCCCTTAGCCCTCCAAACTTCTGAATAGCCTAATTCACCCGACCTCAATTGACCTTGTGAGTACTTAGCAGCTCTTAGTTAAGTGCCTTAGTTTACTTAAAATTTCTCCTCACAATAATTTTAGCTATATCGCTTGAGCAGGCAGAGCTTTTTGTGTTAAACTAAAAATGTGCTAACAACACATTTAGCCTTTCACTGAGGCTGGTTTTTGCGCTGGCGCGCACCAGGAGGTTGTATGTCAAAGCTCGTCAGACAGCAGAGTGTCGAGACTGCTGCCGATGAATTGAAAAAAATGGACTTTAGGACGGAGGGCACCTGGTCCTGCGTCTACATAGACCTCCCACCTCGAACAACTCAAGAAGATCGCAAAAAGTCAGACTGCTCGAGGGCTCTGTTGTTGCCGGTGCTTCTAACGCTGTTTCTGCAGGTGGTGTATGTATCGGTTTAAATCAGCATATATTACCTCTGCGCGAGAACGAGGCGCTGCCGCTGTCGAACTTAGCATTGTCGCTTCGCTATTCGTGCTTTTGCTGACCGGATTTCTCGATACATCGTTTTTCTTTCGTGGACATTCTGATTTCGCCACAGTTTCTCGTGTCATCGCGCGTGATTTATCGAAAGCTTCGTATGACGGTTTGCTGACGGGTCCTCTTGCTGTTTGCAGCAGAGCTTGGGCAGTCGCCGAGTCGCGAGATCTGAGCGCTGCAGACTTGGAAATAGGAATAGCAGAGCGCGGCGTGGGGCAGGATTGGATCATGTGCCTTAATTACGACGCGGCTGCGGGAAACTGCGTCGAAGAGCTCCCGTCAATTACTATGATCCTTCAGCCGAAAGATAGCCGCCCTTTTAACTACTTCAGTTGGTTCAACCAGAGCAAGTGGGTGTTAAGCACCTTTGTGCTGGAGTCGGATACGCATCTTGACTTTGACGCGATGCAAGGAGCCGGCGATCTAATTTATGTCGAAGGACCAACTGACGAAAATCCAGTCCGCATTTTTAAGTGTCCGTAAGTGAGGAGGAGCAAAGTGTTTCGCAATTTTACTAAACAGGAATCTGGAGCGACGCTAGTAGAGTTTGCACAGCTTCTGCCGATTTTCATGCTTCTAGTTCTCGGGATCGTGGATATGAGTATATTTCTGAGCGAGCACGTACTAGTTGAACATGCGCTCGAAGTTGCTGGTCGGCAAGGAGCATACGAATATGGAAGTACTGCGTGCACGTCGACGGCCACTCAGAATTTCGATGACTATGTTAAGGCGTTTTGGTTTGGCGACGATCTTTCGCCGTCTAGCGCTGTTGTTCAAAATCAGCCGGTGGATGTGCGTAATTACGGAACGCAGGTGAATAATATGCCCGGTTTGCTGCTTTCAGTGGACATGCCAGTCGGCTGCATCTTCTGCGGCTTTTTGGGTCTGCCGGACGGGGCAATGATGATCAATAAGTCAGTTTTTTTTCCAACTGAACGCTGTGTGTAGCAGCGAAGTTAGGAGGTTGTATGATTAAAGGTTTAAGAAAACTTATCCGAACCGAACATGGTTCATACGCTGTGTTGAGCGCCTGTGTGATAACAGCGCTGATTACATTTGCCGGATATTCGCTCAACTCGACCTATGCCAGGTCCGTAACTAATGAGCTTCAGGCAGCTGCAGATGCAGCGTCGCATGCGGCGGCCAAGGCATTGTGTGCGTCCGAGGAATGCTGGGACAACGCGCGCGATATTGCGTTCAAGGTGATTTTTGCCCAGCTCTACGAACAAATGACGGGAGAACTTAGCTCAACTTGTCCGCTGCGCGATGTCGGAGGCGGAGCAAGTGGAGGCGGCGAGGATGACGGCTGGAATGCGTGCGCGGCTATGCAGTCAGGAGCTGATCAGAGAGCTGGCTTTCTTCGAGGCGGCCTCAATGCCAACGGCTTTTTTAATATTAAGAACCCGATAATTGAACGCGGACGTTGGACTCCTGAGCAGGGATTTGAGTCGGTGGAAGGTACTCCACTCCTTGGAGGAATAAATTCTTGGCAGAACGAACATCCCGGCGAGCCGCGAACCATGGTCGCCAACGCAGTTCGGGTTAAGTTGACTCGAGAACACATAACGATCGTCGAAATGCCGTTTGAACCTTGGAACCACTCAGTGTCCGTGGAAGCAGTTGCCGTAGCAGATACGATTAAAGAGGAGAAGGTGGCACCGTTCGCTATTCCTGTTTGCGCGCTAATGGAATTGAACGGAGCCCATGCCGATTTTCAACGTGATATCAGCAAAGCTGATAGGTTGTTTACGAGAGCCGATCGATACTGTCCCTCCGGCGACTGTGACACGCTGCCAGCGTTTCCTTACGGCACCTGCGAGAACGATCCAGCACGTCACGCCGACGATCCAAATACCCTTTATTTAGCGGACTCTACAGTTGCGCAAACCGTGATTGATGCAATGGGTCTGCCGTTTACTGCCTCAGAGGAGGGACACTACTGCCTTACCCAGCATATGAAGCCGCTTGTCCATGACGACGAAGTTGCCGGAGGCGACAACTGGGCGCTGCACAATAGGCAAGGTTACTCCCAAATTTGGAACCATTATGGAGTTGTCGGACTTCCTGAAGGAGCCGGCGGCCGTGCGGACCTAACCGAAGCAGAAGTTCAAGACAAACTGACGCAGGCGCTCGTTGATCGAGTGGATATTAACGCAAGAATTGGGGAGCCTTACTATATTCTGCCCGGAGGTTTAAGTTCTCAGATCGCTGGCAACGATATCTGGTCAATAATTTCCGGTTCGTCGGCACCCAACGAGGATCGAATTTCTGTTGCAGACAGCGGAATGGGCACCGTCGAAAGAAACTTAAACTTCTATTACGCAAGTCCGGGACACGGGGCCTGGTTAAACGACATGACTGCGACAAAAACCATTCATAACCAGGGATTGTGTAAATCGATGCGCCTTGAAATCAACACCGCAGGCAGCGTTGTAAACGGGGAAGAGGCAAGAATTCCTTATTCCCCGCGACAAGCCTCCCCTGATGATGTGCCAGTATGGCGGATCAAAGTTCCAGTCATCGCTGATGTGGATGCAGATGAGCGTACGACCTGTCCGGGGCTCAAAGGAGTACAGGACGCGGACGATGTCGGAACGCCTCCGAATCCAGACCACCGATGGGAAATCGTTGGCTTTGTTACGGCCGAAATATTCGATGTGTCGATTGGCGAGGATGCGCCTCGGGCTACCGACGATGTCGCTGCGTTTCCGGCCGGCTACCCCTATGGTTTTGAGACGGACGACAATTTGGCTACCAGAGAGCGTTGCAACGCGATTCGCGCCCGCATAGTCAAAGAAACGAACTTTATCGCTGGCTCCAATACCGATAAGGCAAGCCGCCGTCCGCTGCTCATTTCGCGCTCGGATTACTAGGATGGAAAGCTAGACAGCTACCTCATGCCTAGGCAAGCTTGACAGCTGGCTCAGTGTATTTCATGGGAGCAATTGAATTGCGCCTAGCCCTGGCCGTTATTCTAAGCGGTTTCAGGGCTTTGGGCCGGCGAGCATAATCTCAAAAAGTAAGATTTGTAGAGTGTTTGTTCTAGAGAAAAGCTGTCATCAGTGTCTGACAGCAGCTTGTGGAAAATAGCAGCTCTGCTAGTTTGCGTAATAGAGCGTGGTTTTAAGAGTTAGGTAATAAATGAGTTTTTGGGAGTGGTTTTTACCACTCCCGAAGTCACGGTTCCTCCGCTCAATATTGCTTGCGAGTTCTACAAGTATTAGGCGAGGAATGCAGTCATGGTACGTCTGCTGCGCAAGGTTGCGCGTTCACGAAAGTTCCGTTTGATAACGACGTCGGTAATAGCCGGCTCCGGTTTGTTGGTAGGCTTAGAAACCAATGAATCTATTGTTAGCTCAGCTCCTGAGTTATTCGAAGCGCTTGAGCACTTAATCGTCGCGTTTTTTCTCGTAGAACTTACAATTCGCATAGCCGCGTACGGCTCAAAGCCATGGAGATTCTTTCGCAATGGCTGGAATGTTTTTGACTTTGTCATAATCACTTTGTGCGCATTGCCGCTTGCGCCGCAGCCAATACCTTGGAACCGAGTTGCTAGAGTTTTGAGAATGCTGAGGCTGGTAACGGCTCTGCCGCGCTTGCGACTGCTGGTTCGCGCTCTCGTCAGCACCATACCTTCAATCGGCTACGTAAGCATGCTGCTGATGCTGCATTTTTACATATATGCGGTAGTTGGGACGTTTTTGTTCGGCAAGAACGATCCGGTTCACTTTGGCTCCCTTCACATAGCTTTAGTTTCGCTGTTCCGCGTTTTGACTCTCGAGGACTGGACAGACTTGATGTACATCCAAATGTACGGCAGCGCGAAATACGGTTACGATATCTATCCCGAGGCCGCCCTTGTTGCTCAGTCTACGGCCTTTCCGGTTGTGTCAGTCTTGTTTTTCATTTCCTTTGTGCTGCTGGGCACGATGATAATTTTGAACCTCTTTGTCGGCGTTATGCTTAACAGTATAGCGGAAACAACCACTGAGGCAGAAGTTAAAGACCTCGAAGCTAGTCGTGAAAAGGGATACCTGACGGTTGCGGATGAATTGAAGCTGCTTTATCGGCAAATCGACGGTCTCAAGTCTAACGTTCAAACACTAAGCGTTCGCTTGAAACACGAAAAAGCCGCAGAGCTGCGCGAAGACGAAGAAGCGGTTGCGCTTTCGGCGGCCAAGGCTAGTGCGGCTCACCAGAAGGTTGCGAATCTTCATTGAAGATAGCGGTCGATAAATTCTAAGAACTTTGGGCTCAGCCAGTTTCGTGGTCCTTCCACTGTTAATGTGCGGATGCCGCTATGTGGGTCCGGAAAAGCAACCATCGCGTCATTTTGGTCAATTAGCACCACCGCGGGTACTCCGGTGAAGCCAAACTCTCCGAGTAGGCTTCCCTCGGGGTCGAGTAAAACATCGAGATCCAGCCCTCGCCTGAGCAGCAGGGATGCAACGGTTTGTTCTCTATCGAACACTGCGACGTTGATTACGGCTAGGCCTCTGGCAGCAAACTCCTCACTGAGCTTCTCAAACAGTGGGAGCTCACCGACACATGGGCCGCACCACGTGGCCCAAAAATTTATCAGTAAGAGCGGTTTGTCGTAGTCGTCAATTGAAACTAGTTCGCCGGCTAGACTCTTAAGTTCAAAATACGGAGCAAACTTCGGAGTGCGAAATTCGGGAAGCTCCATTCGGGCGGTGCGATCTACTTCTAAGGATGTAGGTGCTGAAAGCTCAAGCGGTTCAGGCGGTGGTTGATAGGCCGGTGGTTCCGCTGGAGGGGGGAGGGGGCGAGGATCGGTTTGCTCGATTGGCTGGGAAATCACAGCGGGCTTCTCTGGCAAAGGCACCGGCTGCCTGGCGGATGGAGGGCTGCAGGAAGCGCCTGCCGCCAAAAGAAGGCTACAGGTGAGTTGCGCCGCGCTAGGGGGTGTTCGGGAGTTGTTCATAACTTATAAATTAAGGCCCTGAACTCGAGGGCTTAGGATAGTTCGGATACTGGACCTTGACTAGACCCGCCTTCGATGTTAGTTTAGATCTAAATTATTTAGAGGTTAAGCATGCCAACGCATTTTGACGGGTCGAAGGAAGAAGTCAGAGCGCTTAATGCGTTTATTTCGCTTATGCGCTGCACAGCGTCGCTGAACTCGCGGCTCAACCGCAAGGAATGCTGCCACTGTTTGGGGACGGCTCAATTTGGCGCGATGGAGGCGCTGTACCACTTAGGCGCATTGAAGCAGTCGGACCTGGCAAGGAAGCTTCTAGTGACTGGCGGTAACATTACCCAAGTAGTCGACGGTTTGCTCAAGTTAGGATTGGTCGATCGGGTGCGCAGCAGCGACGATCGCCGTGTCGTGATGGTTGCTCTCACATCCGAGGGTGTCAAGCTGATGAGGCGAGCAGTGCCCGAGCACGTGCGTCACATCGTTGATGAGTTTTCGGTGCTGACGACCGCAGAACAAAATGAACTGAGACGAATTTGTAAAAAGCTGGGGACTCAAGCTGAAAGGTAACAAAGGAGATTTAAAATGAGTGAGCAAGTAAAGATCGTAGCATTAGCCGGCAGCACTAGGGAGAAGTCGTTCAATCGGCAAGCGCTTCAAGTTGCAGTTAAGGGTGCGCGAGAAGCCGGTGCCGAAGTTGAAGTTGTCGATTTAAATGAATTTCAAATGCCGCTGTTCAATCAAGACCTAGAGGCGAATCAAGGAGCGCCTGACGCTGTTAACCGGCTGAGAGAGATTTTCAAGCAGAGCGACGGCATGCTGATCGCTTCTCCGGAATACAATGGATCGCTAACCCCCTTGCTTAAGAACACAATTGACTGGATCTCAAGGCCGGCGGGAGGCGACCCGGGCTTGGTCGCGTTTAGCGGCAAGACCGCTGCAATTTTAAGCGCTTCGCCAGGCGCTCTGGGTGGTCTTCGCGGATTAGTACATCTGCGAGCGATTCTCAGTGGAATTAATGTTTTGGTGTTGCCGCAGCAGGTGGCAATTCCATCTGCCAGCTCTGCTTTTGCAGACGACGGCAGTATCAAAGATGAAAAGCGAAATGAGGCGATGCTTCAACTTGGTCGTAAACTGGTCGAGACGGCATCCAGGCTTCGCAATTAAAGAGGAGGCACTGATATGATTAGTGTAAGAGCTTCAAAACAGCGGGGGCATGTTGATCACGGTTGGTTAAATGCCAAGCATACCTTTTCCTTTGGGTCGTATTACGACGAATCTAATATGGGGTTTAGGTCCCTCCGTGTCATCAACGAAGATGTCGTTAGTCCGGGAGCCGGTTTTGGAATGCACCCACACCGCGATATGGAGATAATTACATATCCGATATCCGGTGCACTTGAGCACAAAGACAGCATGGGGAATGTCGGTGTGTTAACTCCCGGCATGATTCAGCGTATGAGTGCGGGTTCGGGTGTGCTTCACAGCGAATTCAATCACTCTGATTCCGAGGCGGTGCATCTGCTACAAATTTGGATTGAACCGCTTCGCAAAGGCATTCAACCAAGTTACGAAGATTTATCGTTCGACCTGGATGCAAGTAAGGGGAGCCTCGTTCCGATTGCTGGGGGTGGTGAAGGAAACTCGGCAGCTTTGAACCAAGATGTAAAACTTTATGCGGCTCGACTCTCAGCCGGAGACGAACTTGTTTTACCCTTATCGAATGATCGCTACGGCTGGCTTCAAGTCGTGAAAGGTGAGGGGACCATCGCTGGTGAGCATGTCGGCGAGGGAGATGGGGTGCAGATTTCGCAAGAGTCAGAGCCTGTTTTTAGTGCGAGTGAAAATTCAGAAATACTGCTGTTTGACCTTGCTTAATCAGCACAACGTGGCCGGGTGCACTGTAGCTAACTAGTGCATCCGGGCCGCGGCTATGTACCTTTTGACTTTATTTCTGCTGAAACGGTCAATTCTGCATACACGCCGTCAACGAGCTCCTCTGCGTAATAAACGAGATAAAGGACAGTAATCTTTGCGCTTTTGTCGACACATCGATTTCTAGCTAAAAAATGTGTGAGCCCAAACGTTTACGACTGTATATAGTCTTGCTAGGTTGGCAGCCTCAGCGTACGCCAGAATAGGGCGGCGTACGGATTATGCTGCCGTCAGAGTAGCGAGCACCTGGATGACGTCTGTTGGACTCGCGCCTGCCTGGCAATTCACTCATGTTTGAAAGCTAAAGAACTCAGAGATCTAAAATGGCTGTTGCTGGTTTAGGAAGCGCGAACGTTCAGAGCATCGCCGAGCTTTCTCGCGGCTCCGCGGGTATCCTGGGCACTGGTTCCGCTCTCCCCAAGCGGGTTCTTTCAAACAAAGAGCTTTCCCAATTTCTCGATACTACCGACGAATGGATTTTGGACCGAGTTGGCATTGCAACCCGTCATGTTGCGGGCGAAGGTGAAAGTACCGTCGATTTGGCCTACGCAGCTTCTCAGCAGGCGCTGGCTGCAGCTGGCTTGTCTGCCCAAGACATAGATTTAATCTTGTTTGCCACCGTAACAGGTGACCAGCTTCTTCCCAGTGCAGCTGCTTTGCTCCAGGATAGACTCGGTGCAAGCGGGTGCATGGCGTTTGATTTAGCTGCTGCTTGTTCTGGCTTTTTGTTCGGATTGACTGTTGCCGACAGCATGCAGCGAGCGAGCGGTTTTGGCCCTGCGCTGGTTATCGGCTCGGAAAATCTCTCGAGAATGATTGACTGGACGGACCGTCAAACCTGCGTTCTTTTCGGCGATGGCGCTGGAGCAGTTGTTTACGATGCGCGCTCAAGCCGCCAGCCGGTTATCCTTGCCAGCGATCTGCACACCGACGGAAATAAGAAAGATTTGATTTGCCGTCCTGGATGCGCGTTTCCGAAAGCGACGCTTCCAGCGGAAATAGCTTCGTTCGACGAAAACACCGCTACACCGTATGTTCAAATGCGCGGACGGGAAGTTTTCAAATCAGCAGTCACTATGATGTGCGATAGCATCGAAGCAGTGCTTGCTGAGGCGGAGTGCACGATCGACGACGTTAAGCTTTTCGTTCCCCACCAATCGAACAAGCGCATGGTCGAAGCAGTTTGTGACCGTATCGGCCTGACTGACTGGTCCCGAGTCGCAATGAATATCGAACGTGTTGGCAATACTTCAGCTGCATCTATTCCGATTGCTCTGCACGAGGCTGTTATGGAAGGTGGCGTCGAAAGGGGCGATCTGGTTCTGATGACGGCAGTTGGCGCTGGCATAACTTACGGTTCAGTCCTGCTGCGCTGGTAGCAGCTTCCTATTGAAATTTACCCACAATACTGCTAAAGTATCCTCCTCTTTTTAGGTCGTCCTTAGTTACATTTCTTAAAATCATTCTGGGTAGTTGAGCTACCTGGCGTGAGTCGAGGTCTCCCCTCGTCTCTTTCGCCAGGCAAACCGCAAAGGAAGGATTCCTTGCATAGAGGTTTGTCGGCATTTCCCTGGACCATGGACGGAGTCTCCACCAACATCATGAAGTACCTCGACCCCTTGCGCGCTTTGCGCGCTGCCATGTTCGTCTCGCTGTGCGCCCTCCTCGGAGCGTGCGGCGGTGGCGGCGGAAGCCACCACATGCCCGTCGGTGACAAGATCATCAGCGGAACCGTTACGCTCGCGGGAACGACCGACGGTGTGCCCGGCATCACCGTCACCGCCACCGGTCAGAACCCGGTGCTGACCGATCAGAACGGCCACTACGAGTTCATGCAGGTCCTCGACAACGCCACGTACACCGTCATGGCGTCTCAGAGCGGCTTCGTGTTCAACCCCGGTTCCGTTCCGGTCACCGTTTCCGGATCCAACGTCGGCGGCGTCAACTTCGAGATCACCTCCAACCCGTACTCGACTACGGCTCCGGAGATCGACCTCGACAGCGCGTTCCCGTTGGGACAGTTGTTCAGCCCCTCGCTGAACTTCAACGAGGCGCTGGCCTTCATCCGCCAGCTTCGCGGACTGCCCGTCGGAACCAAGCTGCTGTGGCCGAAGAGTACTCGGATCGCGGTGGGCGGACCGGCTGGTCTTCCCTCGCGCATCACCCTCACGCGGCCGATGGACATCCCGCTGTGGCTGATGTCGGACGACGTGCAGAGTCCGGTGCTTCAGCCCGGTCAGGAGCACGTGTTCGATCTCGACTACCGTCGCGATGGCGCGTACAACGACCTGCCGGGTCC
Source organism: Bdellovibrionales bacterium (assembly GCA_020434585.1). GTDB lineage: Bacteria > Bdellovibrionota_C > UBA2361 > SZUA-149 > JAGRAN01 > JAGRAN01. Next base: position 21,542 of record JAGRAN010000163.1, on the reverse strand, counting down.
GGTTCACAACCCGTACCTGATCTCGATGGAGGTGCAGGATCCCGTCTTCGGCTGGCTTCCCGCCGGTTCGGATGGGTTCTTTCTCCTCGAGTACGAGGTCGAAGCGGGCTACGCGGCTGGCAGTGTTCTGCTCGCCGACGGTGCTCAGGACTGGGGCGGCATCGACGTGTCGACGCTGCTCGAGATTCCCTCCGGCGGCGCGTTCGGTGACGTCGGCCTGATGTTCTACAACGAACTCGGGCTCGAGACCGGACTTGCGTCGGGCGCCAATCCTCCGGGATGGGTGTGCATCGACCCGAACGAGACCGCACGCTTCGTCGGACCCGAGTACTACCTTCAGGGTGGTCAGGTCACGTCGGAAGGCGGGTTCGTCGTGGTCATCACGTCCGACGGTTCGTGCTCGCGTCCTCGGCCGTACTACTTCGCCGATGGGACGCAGGACGAGATCGTCACGACGCCGCCGATGCTGTTCGACTTCGTTCACTTCGCGAGCAGCGACATCGGCATCATCCCGTTCGTCTCCGGTTCCCCCGGTGTACACTTCGGTGGTACGGCTGTCTTCGGCGACCCGTTCAATCTCAACCTGAACGGCGAGCCAACTCAGTTCTATTCCACCGGTGTCGGCTCCATGGATCCGGCGGTGAGCTTCCAGCCGGCGCCGAGCGATCCGATCGTCGGCGCTGTGCAGCTGGATCTGAGCACCAACTCGGGGATGATCAAGTCGCCCTGGGTACTGTTCGAGATCCTGAAGCCGCTCCCGTTCTGACAGGAGCACTGATCGTCTAGGGAACATCGCACTTCGCGGTGTGCAGGTGCGCAGTGAGGAGCTTCGGCCCCTTGCTGCGCACACCTGCCCCACCCGTTTTTCTGGTTGATGCGGTTTGCCTGGTAAATCACTCATTATTGTATTGGCTGTTTTTCACCAGCTTTTGCTATGCTCTGTCTGTGATGCGCCTAGCTTTAACATTCATACTTTTCCTCCTGTTCTGTCCGTTGCTGACTGGGGCTGCTTACGCTCAGGAGGTTGAGGACGGCTCAGAAGTTTCGATTCGCTCCAAGAAGACTGCAATCGAAGAAGTTGAAGAGCGTCGCAAATCTGTCCTTGAGCAGATCGACAAGCTCGAGCAGGAGCCGCAGCGCTCAGCGGCGGCTGAAGAAATTCTTTCACTTCTTCGACGTGCAGCATTCTCGTTGGGGCAGCATGCCAACGCGCTAAAAAAACGTGAAGTCATTCAGCAGGAACTGGATGAAGCCAAACGTTACGTCGAAGCTCCGAATTGGGCGGAAAGTCTTTCCAGCATTAAGACGTATCTCGACTTAGAGAAACTGCACGAGGAGCTGGCCGCTGTTGAAGCTCAGAAGGACACAGTTAAGCTCGCGCTTCAGGCCAGGAAAACCGCGCTGGCGGATGCGGATGACGAATATGAGAAGCGCGAGACCGAAAGGCGAAAAGCGGCTGACAACGTTAAAGCTAATCCTGCGAACCAAAGTTATCTTGAACTTCATGACAAGGCCAGGCTCCAAAGTGAAGTTGCCAAAGAGCATCAGGAACATCAGGCAGCAGAGAAGGGAAACGAAGAACTTCGCCTAGAAACGCTTGAGTTAAAGGCGCGGCTGCTGCGCAGAAAAATTGCTCGAATCGAGCCCAGAGTTAGATTTACAAAAAAGGATCTTCGCACTCAGCTGCTCGAGTACGAAGACAATAAAAATTACGTAGCAAAGGAAGCTGCTAAGGCCCGCAAAGAACTCGACTACTTAGAAAAGCAATGGCTAGCGTCTAGGAAGCGTCTTGATAACGCAGAACCAACGGCGGAGGTTCGCGCCGAACGCGATGCGCGCAAGAACATGGTCGACTTCAAGCAAATGGAGGCTTCATTTTGGGAGAAAATCCCCGAACTGATCGACCTGCTCGGCAATGTCTGGAAGAAGCGTTATCAGCTCGATAGTAACCCGCCGGGGTCTGATGAGCTGGCAGATTGGTATAAGCAGTCTCAGGAGACCGTTGAGCGACTCGATATCGAGCGCAAACTCACACTTGCCCAACTTGAATCGCTAGAGAAGCAGATTCGGGTTTTAAACATCCAGCGTGAAGAGGCGGCAGATGCGCCGACTGTTCGAAAATGGGTGGATAAACAAGTAGCGGCTGCTGAGTCGGCACGGAATGCGATTCGGCTCCACGCAGAGGCTTTCGATCGTGCGCTGCGCACAAGCAAGCGTTTCCTTGAAGAAGTTAAAGAACTGCGAAAGTCCGCTCCCTTGCTTGATCACCTAAAGGATTTTGGCAGATTTTTCTCTGATATCTGGTCTTATGAAATCCTCGCCGTCGAAGACAGCTCGGTCTCTATCGGCGATATTATCTACGCCATAATTGTTTTGATTATCGGCGTTAAGATTTCCCGCGCAGTCAGTCAGCAGGTCGCCGGGAAGATCATGCGTCACTTCGGCGTTGAGGAAGGCAATGCTGCGGCGGTGCAGTCGTTGATTTTTTACTTTCTGTTCCTGATATTTGCCCTGCTCGCGTTGAAACTGATTAATGTCCCGCTCACGGTGTTTACATTATTCGGCGGTGCGATCGCCATTGGTGTGGGGTTTGGCAGCCAAAATATAATGAACAATTTTATCAGTGGATTAATACTGCTGATGGAACAGCCGATTCGCGTAGGTGATTTAGTCGAAGTCGACAACCAATTGACGGGCACTGTTAAAAGTATTGGACTGAGAAGTGCTCTGATAAGAACTGGGCAGAATATCGATATCATCGTCCCTAACAATAAGCTGCTTGAGCAAAACGTTGTGAACTGGACGTTAACTAATCCTAAAGTTCGTTTGTTTGTGTCCGTCGGTGTTGCATACGGTTCGGATGTGCGCAAGGTCGAGTCGCTGTTAATCGAAGCGACACAGGAGAACAGCAGAGTGATCAAGTATCCCAAACCGTTTGTTTGGTTTACTGATTTTGGAGACAACGCGCTTATCTTCGAACTGCATTTTTGGGCTCGAGTAAAAACTGTATCAGACCGCAGGGCCGCTGAAAGTTCGTTACGATTTAAAATTGACGAGCTGTTTTCCGAGAATGGAATAGTGATCGCATTTCCGCAGCGCGATATTCATCTCGATACCCTCAGGCCTCTAGAAGTGAAAATGCTGGGCGGCGCTTAGCTGCACTCACTGCACAACCCGTAAAGCGTGATGTGGTGGTCCTCTAGCACAAATCCCTTGGGGGTTAGGCTGGATAGTTCTTTCAGACAACCATCTACTTCAAACATCTGTTCGCAGCCTCTGCACAAGAAATGATGATGGTGATGCTTTCCGGAAAGTTCGTAGCGTGATGCCTGTCCTGGAATTTCGACGGGTGTGAGCCAGCCTTCTTCCACCAGTGCAGCGATATTTCTGTAAACTGTAGCTATTCCGATATTGGGAACTTGTTCGGCAGCAGCAGCAGCGACTTCTTCAGGACTTAACGGGCGGTCTGCCGATTCAAACGCGCCGCAGATGGCGTCTCGTTGCTTGGTTTTTCTTATAAACGTCATTGTTAACTATTATCATCTAAGGCGGTGTATCAAATGGCCCCTACGAGCCTAAACCACTTTGGATTAGTATCCTTATGCGGTCTTCGGTCGCCAACCATATATTTAAGGCTCTGTAATTACTAGATTATTTTTACTAATTCTTAAGGTAACGTTCCGCCTAAAGCCTGTCACAACAACAATTAGATAGTACGTAGGTTAGGGGTTGAAGCACTGGTAGAAACATCCACAGCGACATCCTCGAAAACAGCCGAATTACCTCAGTGACCTAGACCGATTTGGAATTCGTCCCCAGATGATTCCATCTCTCCCGTTGCTGTAAATGAATTCGCCGGTAATCTCTAACCTACCTTTTTCTTTTCCTTTTTCGATTAGTCCCACTCAATCTATTTTTGATTCTGCGCATTACGTAATTATCAGTAAGCGGCATGATCGCGACAACGTGTGCAGTGCGATCTTAAATGCGCTACAATTCTCGCACTCATGAAACATGCACGGAAACAGCGCCAGCTGAGTCGAATGTCCGATGCGCAGTTGTTGAAGCTGCGATTTTGCGATTTGGGCGTGTCTATCGAAGGCAGCGTATTGGAGCGCAGAATATCAATTCTGCACCAGGAGCTTGATCAGCGCGGTATTAGATTTAAGCCTCATTGCTGGCTTTCGAGTGAGTGGTTTGCGCCAGAAGATGTTCCTGGTATTGCGATACCATTTTACTTAGCTGATCCGCGGCTGCGTCAACTCGAGAAGCGTCAAGTTTACGAGGTCGAAGGCGGTTCTCAGGAATGGTGCATGAAGCTGCTGCGGCATGAAGCGGGACATGCGCTTGATACAGCCTATCAGCTTTATCGCAAAAAACAGTACCGCCAAACATTCGGAAGAGCATCTCTACCTTACCCAGAGCACTACACTCCGCGTCCGAACAGCCGCAGCTTCGTTTTGCATTTAGACCTTTGGTACGCCCAAGCGCATCCTGTCGAAGATTTTGCTGAGACCTTTGCCGTTTGGCTGCGTTATCCGAAGCGTTGGAAAGTTCGCTATCGGGGTTGGAAAGCGCTTGCGAAGTTGGAATCTGTAGATCAGATGATGAACGAGATTGCAGGTCGTAAAGCCCTAGTAACATCTCGTGCGAAGGTCGACCCAATTTCTCGTCTCGGCATGACGCTGGAGGAGCACTATGAAAAGAAGCGCCAGCGTTTCGGATTAATTGATAAGGCGTTTTACGATGCGGAGCTTCGACGTTTGTTTCGCACTGATGACGATAAGGGCGGGGTTCCTGCCGCTGCTTTTTTGCGCAGAAAACGTGTTCAGTTACGCAGTATCATCGCGCGCTGGACAGGGGAATATCCCTACACAATTGACCAAATCCTGCAGCAAATGATCGAAAGATCTAAAGCGCTCGAACTTCGTGCTGTCGGTGAGGATGAAGAATTATTTCGCGAAGCTTTAACTATGCTTTCGGTTCAAGTGACCAGCAATGTGTTGGCGGGTCGGAGGAAAATACCGATATGAAGAAATACCGCGTACTTATTGTGACTTCCGATGGACTTGTGCCTCCTGACAACTCGAAAGATCTTTCTGATGAAGTTAAGGGAAGTTCAAGTTGGAAGATGGAATATGATGTTATGGTGGCGATTGAGGAGTTGGGGCACGAAGTAGCGATAATCGGTGTTTTTGACGATTTAGGCTTGCTGCGTCGAACAATCGAGGAGTTCAAGCCGGACATTGTGTTTAATCTTGTCCATGAATTTCACGGAGTAGGGGTTTACGATCACCACATCGCCGCATATCTTGAGCTTCTAAGGCAGCCATATACAGGCTGTAATCCCAGGGGTCTTATGCTCTCTAGGGATAAGATACTTGCTAAGAAGCTGATGCAGTATCACCGCATACAAACGCCGCGTTTTCTCGCATATCGATTGAACAAACCCTTTCGCAAACCAACTAAGCTCTCTTATCCAATGGTCGTTAAGTCGTCCGTGGAGGATGCTTCGCTTGGAGTTTCTCAGGCATCAGTTGTTCACAATGAAGACAAGCTCCGCGAGAGAGTTGCGTTTGTTCATGAACAAGTGCAGTCAGATGCTGTTGTTGAGGAGTATATCGAAGGGCGGGAGCTTTATCTGGGTGTACTCGGCAATGTCAGGCTCAACACATTTCCTCCATGGGAGATTGTTTTTCCGGACCTTCCCGAAAGCTCGATGCCGATCGCAACCAATCGGGCAAAGTGGAATCGAAAGTACCGCTTAGAGCATAAAATTCATTCCCGCGCGGCTTACAAACTGCCCGAAGCCGTTGAAAAGCAGATTCCCGCCTTTGCTAAGAAAATCTACCGCACACTGTTTTTAACCGGCTATGCCCGTCTCGACTGCAGGCTGCGCTCAGACGGAACGTTATTTTGTTTGGAAGCCAATGCGAATTGCGACCTTTCGCTCGACGACGAATTTGCCTTATCAGGGGACAAGGCGGGGATTTCGTATCCGGAGTTGGTCCAGAAAATCATTTCCCTTGGCCTCCAATATAAGCCGGCTTGGAAGCGCGCTGAGGCGCTAAGTAGCTAAAATAGCTGCACAAACGCACGGTCGGCCAAAATGTGTTATAATATTAATAAGTTACGAAAGGTAAGTCTTTTCAAATAATTGCCCTAGGTAAGGGGCCTAGCCTGAAAGGAGATATGGACCTAAGCAAACCCGTACAAATAGGCAAGAATATCGTAGTTGGACCGGCTCCAACGCAAGAGATGCTCGAGAAGCTGGCCGACCGAGGCTGCAAGGCAGTTGTTAACCTCAGCAAGAAGGGCGAACTGAATCAACCGATGAATCCAGAAGACGAAGGCTGCGCGGTTGAAAAGCTCGGAATGTCATACATTCATTTGCCCGTGACCTTGAGCACCGTTAAGGACGATCACGTTAACCAGTTTTGTGACTTAATGGACGAGGCTCAGCGGCCAATTTATGTTCATTGTCGCATTGGTCAGCGTGCGATTCCGTTTAGCTTAATTTATCACGCAATCAAGCGAAAGCTTTCCCCGGAAAAGTTGTTTAAGAAAGCAGACAGTTTAGGTGTTGCCTGGGATGCTCCCTTTATCCGCAACCTGGTTGCCAAGCATGTTAAGAAGGCTGCAGAAACGGCGGCCGCTTAGTGCAAAGGGCTAAAGCACATGCCGAAGATAATTGCCGGTATGCGACTGATCGCATTCGGCAACATCTTCGGGAGTTCCTTCAGCAACAACCCTGCCGCCGCCCTCGCCGCCATCAGGACCTAAGTCGATAATCCAATCGCAGGACGCGATTACGTCCAAATTATGCTCAATCACAACAATTGTGTTCCCCGCATCCACTAACGAGTGAAGCGCAAGCAGTAGTTTGTCTATGTCTACGGGGTGTAGACC
>JAGRAN010000163.1:0-14574 GCA_020434585.1 Bdellovibrionales bacterium | reverse complement strand
TAGCGAGTTTGACGCGCTGAGCTTCTCCTCCGGAAAGCGTTGTTGCTGATTGACCAAGTTTTACGTACCCAAGGCCTATGCTGTGCAGCGCCTGAAGCCGCTTAAATGCTGACGGGACGTTCTTGAAAACCTGCAAAGCTTCCTCGACTGATAGGTTCAGCACTTCCGCTATCGACATACCGCGGTAGCGAATTTCAAGTGTGTCTCGGTTATAGCGCTTACCGCTGCAGACTGGGCAGTTCAGGTAAAGGTCCGGCAAAAAGTGCATATCAATCGCGATTAAACCGCCTCCGCGGCAGCGTTCACAGCGTCCGCCTTTCACGTTGAAGCTAAACCGACCGGCACTGTAACCGCGAGCTCGCGCCTCTGGAACTTTGGCAAAAAGTTCACGAATAGTTCCAAATAGCCCAGTATATGTAGCCGGATTTGAGCGCGGCGTGCGGCCGATTGGCGATTGATCTACGCAAATCACTTTGTCGATATTCTCGAGCCCGGAGATTTGCTTTACAGAACCTGCTTTCAGTTTGGAGTGAGGAAAAAGGTGGGTATGCACAAGTGGGTAAAGCGTTTCGTTGATCAATGTAGATTTGCCGGAGCCGGACACGCCGGTTACGCAGATGAACAGTCCAAGTGGGAAGTCGACACTGACTTTCTTTAAGTTATGCAGGCCAGCCTCTTTGATACGCAGCCGCTTGCTTTTATTTGTGCTGCGCCTAGAAGACGGTCGGTGGGGGTGCTTGTTTCCACTTAAGTAAGGGCCGCTGATCGATTTGTTTGACTTGATAATTTGATTCGGCGAACCCTGAGCGACAAGTAGCCCCCCGCTGTCACCCGCGCTCGGTCCAAGCTCAATCAATTCATCAGCTGCTCGAATGGTTTCGCTGTCGTGCTCAACTACAATTACGGTGTTTCCTGAATCACGGAGCCGCTCCAATGCGTTAACTAGTTTTGAGTTATCGCGCGAGTGAAGTCCAATGCTAGGTTCGTCCAATACGTAAAGCACCCCGGTAAGTCCCGAACCTAGCTGACTCGCCAGCCGTATCCGCTGAGTTTCGCCGCCAGATAAGGTTGATGCTGGCCGATCTAATGATAGGTATTCAAGGCCAGTGTCTAGGAGGAACTGCAATCGCGCCAGAATCTCAGAGCAGAGCTGCACAACAACATCATTGGAATCAGGCGAGTTTTTAGCGCCACTGAAATATTCAACGGCTGCCGGAAGCGGCAATGCGGAGACCTCGGTTATGTTCATGCCATAAAGGCGAACGATGCGTGAAGTTTTTGATAGGCGCTTTCCGCTGCACTCAGAACAGACGCGCTCCTCCATAAACTGCGCAGCAAATTCTCGCGTCTTGTCACTTTCGGCTTCGTGGTAGCGACGCTGGATGTTGGGGATTACACCTTCGAAAACTGCATTGCGGCTGCGCCGCCTGCCTCGGTATTTGAAATCTCCTTTCTCGTCACCGGAACCGTACAGCACAACTTGCTTAAATTTTTCTGGAAGCTTTTTCCAAGGCGTATCTTCGGAAACCTTATAATGTGCGCACAGGCGCTTGAGCGTTCTGAGGTACATTGCGTCAAGTTTGGGCCGAGTGCTCCACGGATAGATAGCACCTTTTTTAATCGACAGGCTCGGATCGGGCACGACGCTTTCCAGACCTACTTCCATCACCAAGCCAAGACCCTGACACTTTGCGCAGGCACCTAATGGGCTGTTGAACGAGAAAAGCTGAGGCTGAAGTTCGGGGAAGCGCAGCCCGCAGTCGGCGCAGGCAAAATCTTCAGAGAAGATTTCCTCATAAGTTTGTCCGTCCGGAGTTTCGATTAGCAGGAGCACCTTGCCTTCTCCGGTTCGAAGCGCTAGCTCAACGGAATCTGTTGCACGATTTGAAGCTTCGCTACTTACAACAAGCCGGTCAACTACGACTTCGACAGCAGATTTATCGTTCTTGGCAGCGCGCACTTCGTCTTCAAGGTGAACTATTGTTCCGTTCACCCTGGCTCGAACAAACCCCCGAGCCCTTAGATCGTCGAGACATTTGCGAAGGCTGCCTCGAAGATTATCCGCGATAGGAGCAAGAACTTGGACCTTGGTGCCGGTTTCAAGTCGAGCGATTGTATCCACTACGTCTTGCGGTGACTGACGAGTGATAGGGCGATCAAATTTTTCGCACCACGGCGTTCCAGCTCGAGCGAATAGCACTCGCATGAAATCGTAAATCTCAGTAATCGTGCCGACCGTCGATCGCGGATTGCGGCTAGTTGTGCGCTGTTCGATCGCAATTGCTGGACTGAGTCCTTCAATCGAATCAACATCTGGTTTTGCAGCTTGTTCGAGAAACTGCCGGGCATAGGTAGAAAGACTTTCTACGAATCGCCGCTGCGCTTCCGCGTATATTGTGTCGAAAGCGAGAGAGCTCTTTCCGGACCCGCTCGGGCCGGTAATTACCACGAGCTTATCCCGTGGAATGTTCACGTCGATGTCTTTTAGATTATGCTCGCGGGCGCCGCGAATCGATATGTAGTTAGGTGAGGCCAATTGTTCCTTAAAGCAGGCTGAATGTGGTCCATATATATATCGCGCGAACAACACCAGCCGCCAAGCCGCGGGATCGGCCTATTTTCTTATTATTCAAGGGTTTAGCAAGCTGAACTGGGGCGGATGACTGGCATTTTATAGTTAAATTTTAATATGTTACCATTGCTAGACGCCAGGTTGACACAGTGAAGGGGTGGTGATACCTAGTCTAGTCCGCGATTTAAAGGGGATTTGATCAATGGCTAAGGCCAATACAGAAATAGTATTTTTAGTTTCGAGTGCCGGAACGGGCCACTTCTACAGTGTGAAGAAGAACCGCCGCAAGGCCAAGTTGTCGTTCAAGAAATACGACCCGCTTGCCCGTAAGCACGTTTTGTACGAAGAGAAAAAGCTCAGCAAAGTTAAGCGTAAGGTCAATGGCTAAAAAGAGCAAAATTTCTAAGAACCTTCAGCGTATTGCAATGGTTAAGCGCTATGCAGAGCGCCGCGCTGAGTTGAAAGAATTGATTCGCAGTCCGCAAACTTCGGATGATGAGCGTGAAGAGGCTCTTCGTAAGTTTCATGCTCTCCCGCGCAATTCAAGCCGCAGCCGCATCAGGAATCGCTGCCACCTGACAGGGCGTCCACGCGGCAACTATCGCAAGTTTGGATTGTGCCGCATTAAGGTTCGTGAGAAGGCGCTCAGCGGTGAGCTCCCCGGCGTAACCAAATCAAGCTGGTAAGCAGTTTTAGGTAAACGTCATGAGAAAAGAAATTCATCCAGAAAACTATCGCTACGTTGTGTTCGAGGATACTTCCGCCGGAAAGAGATTTCTGACTCGTTCGACTGTATCGACCGATAAAACTACGACCTGGGACGACGGCAAAGAATATCCGCTGTATCGCGTTGCGATTTCCAGCTACTCACATCCGTTTTACACCGGTGAGCAGAAGCTTGTTGATACGGAAGGCCGTATTGAGAAGTTTAAAAAGAAATACGCTCGCAAGTAGTTCACCCCAATTTCCCCCCATAGCTGTCTACTTCTGTAGCAATCTGCTCGGATTGTAATCTGCACCTCTTTTCTAGGTAGACCAGAGTTGGAGCCAGGTGCTCTAATCTACGAAACGTCAATCTGAAGGGGGATTTATGAATTCTTGGTTTACCGGATGCATGCTGGGACTTTGCGCCCTAGTTTGTTCTGGAACGGCTTACGCAGACAATTCATCGCTTTACTATATCCTCGACGGCTCGGGTTCAATGTGGGGCAGGGTCGACGGAAAGCCAAAGATTGAAGCAGCCAAGAATGTGATGTCCGAATTGGTTAACGGCATGCCCGCTGACCTGAACGCCGGCTTAATTGTATACGGACATCGGCGTAAAGGAGATTGCAGTGACATTGAGGAAGTAATACCGCTCGGCATACTTGATAAGCAGGCGGCCCTGACGAAGATCAAGCAAGTGTCGCCACGCGGTAAAACACCGATTTCCGACAGCATCGTTAAAGCTGCTGATGTTGTGAAGGGCAGTGAAGAGGCAGCGACGATCGTTTTAGTGAGTGACGGAATTGAAACTTGCAGCAAAGATCCATGCGCACTTACAAAGTCCTTAAGAGAGTCGGGAGCCAAATTCGTTCTGCACGTGGTGGGATTTGGAATTCAAGAAAATGACGTTGAGCAGCTTGCTTGTATTGCGGAAGCAGGGGGCGGGAAGTTTTATCAGAGTCGTTCGGCCGATCAGTTATTAAGCGCACTTAAAGAAGTTCAAAATAGCGTCGTTGAAAAGAAGCCGCTGCCAAAAGCCCCGGTGGTTGAGCCAGAGCCGGAACCGGCAGTTGTTAAGCAGGAAGTTGCCAAAACGACCTCGTCAATTCGCATAAAAGCAAAAGGCCCAGGACGCATCGCATTTGAGAAGCCTGCTTGGTTGAAGGAGCCCTATTATTGGAAGTTGGTCGATCCCGAATCTGGGGAAGAAAAAGGGAAATTCCGCGGACTAGAAACTCAACCCGTGGCTCCGGGTGACTATCAGTTAGTTTGGCATCAGCTACAGCACAAAAGCAGCGATGTAGTTATGGGAGAAGTGTTTACGATCGAATCCGGCAAGACGACTACCGTTCCACTACTGACATCTGTCCGTTTTTTGCTGCCCGATTGGGTAAAAGAGCCTTATTTTTGGGAGCTACGTGATGCTAACAGCGGTGAGCGTATGGCCAGATTTCAAACGTTAGATCCAGAAATTGTGCCATCTGGAACATACGAGCTTGTTTGGTGTCAGACGCAGCACGAATCAAAGGAGGTTTCGTTTGGCGCGATCACGCTTCAGCCTGACCAAGAGAACACCATCGAAATGACTACAGCGGTGAACTTAGTCAGAGCAGATTGGGTTCCGGAGAAAGTCTATCGCTGGGGTTTGAGGAAAGTAGGGGATAGTTCTGGCGATTGGGCCGTGCGCTATTCTAGACACTTCGGTCCACAATTAGTTCCACCCGGCGAATACCTCGTAGTTTATGAAATGGCGCAGCATAAAAGTTCGGAAAGCGTTTTAGGTACGGTTGCAGTCGAAGAGGGTAAGTTAAACGAGATTTCGATAAATACCGGAGTGAAGTTGATTCCTCAAGCAGGGATGAAGGAGCCTTATCGAGTTGAGTTTGTCGAACTTGATAATTCCGGCAACGAAGTGCGTACTGTTTGGATGAGTAGAAGCCTTGAGCCGATGGCGCTGCAGCCGGGAACTTATAGGGTAAAGTATCATCAGGATCAGCACACTAGTTCGAAGATGACGATAGTGGATTCCTTTGATCTTCCGGCAGGCAGTTTGGTTGAAATAGAACTATAGCGTTAGTTCTGCTGTGAATCGAGCACGAGGGTTGTTTCAAGTCGGACGGCTGTCCTCGTTGCGTCGGGCTCAGGGTTAACTATACGTTCTACGGCGGCGAGCGCAGCTTGAGGCAGTTGTTCAGCGCTTTCAACTTTTACTCGAACTAGTGCGCGGCGTCCACCGGTGAGGTAGTCAATTTTGCTGACTCGGGCACCGCTGAATTTTTTAATTTCGGTTTCAATTTGCTGAACTAGCTGCGTAGATAGATTTGGTGAGACTTTCATCGGATGCGTCAGCTTTGAAATCAGCACCGATGCCAGCGGAACTGCCAATACGACGGAAAGTATAACCAGCGAAAGAATTGTGCGTCCAGCCCATCGGCTTCCTTCGCCGTTTGACCGTCTTGATCTAATTCCACCGGCGTAAAAGCTAAGGGAGGCGCCAAGGATGATCGCAACTACGTTAGTGCCAAACAGCAATGCAGCTCCCTGCGCAACTGAGGCCTCTCCCATACCAAGCGCAATACCAGTTGAGGCGATTGGAGGAACGAGTGCTGCCGCTATCGCTACCCCAGGTAGTGCGGCTGAAAGATTGGGTCTAGCTACGCAATAAGCCGCTGCGATTCCGGAGAGGAATCCGATAAGCATGTCGAGCAGCGAAGGGCTACCGCGGGCAGAAATCTCACTCGTAATTTCTGGGATAGGAATGACAGTAACGAGGCAAACGCCGATAAACAAAGCAAAAAAGAATCCAAAGAGGATTGAGCGGCTGGCAGCAAGCAGAAGCGGTTGATTGGCTTGAACCAACGCAAGTCCGGCCCCGAGTAGTGGGGTCATTAAAGGTGCTACCAACATGGCACCAATGACTACTGCTGTGCTGTTTTGCAGGAGACCAAGTCCGGCAATCGCGGTTGACAGGCCGATGAGCGCCATAAAATCAAAATTCCAGCGCGACCCACCCTGTAAATTGTCTATTAATTCTATCCTATCCTGCCGCGCGAGTTGTGGCACCGTGAGGTCCAGCCAGTGCTCCACTTTGCGTCGAATTCGATCGCCGATAGGTCTGGCGGCGCGCACAACCGCGATTGCCGCTCCTTCACGTTCACTAAGTAAGCGGTCGGGAACAGTTCCAAACAACTGTCTGCGGAGCGCCCCCTTTTCTGAAGCGCCCAGAATTACCAGGTCATGTTCTTTCGCTTCATTTGCGATTCCGGTTTCAGCTCGGTTCTCCAAAACGACTTTAGCTGTTAGTTTGAGTCCCTCGCTAACGTTCGCTTTCTCAATTGAAGCCTTAAGAACGTTTTGCCCGACCTCTTCGGCATCCTGCACAACGGGCGGTTCGACATAGAGCACGGTGACAATGCAGTTTTCAGTGCTGATTTCATCAGCAAGTTTGAGCGCCTCTATCGCATGCTTGCCGCCAGAGACTGGAACCAGAATTTTCTTGTGAATCGGAGGGCCGTTTTCGCCAACTCTAGCTAGGACTACCTGACATGACACGGCATCGAACAAGCTGCGTGCCAGCTCACTTTTTGGGCTGCCCGAAGAGCTCTTGCGCTGCTTTGCAGCCATTAAGAGCTGTCCGTTTATATCTGAAATCTCTTTGAGGACTTCTGCTTTAAGGTCATTTGAACGGATCTTCTTCAGTTTGACCCAGGGAGTTTCTTCAGCTTCGACTGTTCCCCGCAGTTCAGCGATCGTCTCAGCCGCGGCAGCCAAGGCTTTCTCTTCCTCGGGAACTTCATCATCCAATAAGAATTCCAGGACCTGCGGTTCCGCTCGGCTGATCAACGGTTCTATTACCAGCAGCTTGCACTTGCGTTTTACTGCGACGGTCCAACCCCAGCTCACTAAGGCCCTGGCGTCTGCTGGCGAAGATATAAGCACCACTACGCTCATGAATCATCCCTTTCTGATAGTTTCTTATAGCGCGGGAAACCTGAGACAACTATGGAAATTTTGTTATTTACCGCACTTATAATCAAGGGTTTAGGGAGGTTAAGCAGCTGATTTATTTAGCCGATCCCTGCGGGGCCGCATCTAAATAGCGCGGGGTTATACTAGCGATGGAATCGAGTGCTTAAGCAAATTTCAATTAATCTTTTTCATATCGCCGCAGTTTCTACACTGCTGTGCCTTCTGTTGTTGCAGAGGCAGGCTGCCGCGGAGCGTCCGACTGAGGATGTATTTCGGCAGTACAAGAGTCAGGTCGTTCAAGTCAGAGTAATCGAGCGCTCTTCGGGATCGAAATCTGGGATCGGGTCAGGGTTCTTTGTTTCCAAAGATGCTCACGTCGTAACCAACTACCATGTTATCTCGGAGTTGGTTAATACGCCGCAGTCATATCGTTTAGAAGTAATTCTTCATGATGGGAAAGTGCTGCCCGCACAGCTGCTAGACTTGGATATTGTGCATGACTTGGCACTGATCATCATTGAGCGCGAGGTTGAATCATGGTTCGAACTTTCTCCGGCGCAGATTAATCGGGGCTCCCGAATCTATTCTATCGGCAATCCTCGTGACTTAGGTTTTCATATTGTGGAAGGTACATTCAACGGAAACATAGAGAACTCCTTGTATGAAAAGATTAACTTTACGGGTTCCCTAAATCCAGGAATGAGCGGTGGCCCTGCGATTACTGAGGACGGGGCAGTTATCGGTGTAAACGTATCAACCCATGGGAACCAACTCAGCTTCCTGGTTCCAGCCGCTTACGCTGAAGAACTACTGCGTCGAACGCTCGCGCGTGGAGGTCCTATTCCAATTCGCTTTTCCGAGCAAGCTAGAATGCAGCTCCTCGAAAACCAGAAAGATTATGTTCAACGCCTGCTTGCTGCCGACCATGAAAAAGTTGACTTAGGAGACTACTCAGTTCCGTCTAGTGTCGGAGATAGCTTTCGCTGTTGGGCTCAGGTTGAGGAGGAAGTAGATCAGCAGCCATATAAATCGCTTTCGCATTTCTGTTCGACTCAGGACAACATCTATGTTTCGCGTCGCCTACTGACCGGAGCGGTTACTTTTCGACACGAATATATTGAGTCGAAAGAAATGAATATGTTCCAGTTTTACACTTTGTATCAGGCTAAGCTTGAGCAACACTCATGGAACTTAAGCGCGAAAGAAGAAGATGTAACTTCATTCCGGTGCTTCGACGACTTTCTGTCTATCTCCGACGGCAGGTTTAAGGCTGCGCTTTGCGCACGTGCCTATCGGAAGCTAACAGGGCTTTACGACGTCGTATTCATAAGTGCCGCACTGAACGATAGTCACGCCGGGCTGCTGAGCAGTTTGGTGATGACAGGAATCTCCTTCGAGAACGCAATCAAATTTACCAAGGATTTTCTTGGGGGTGTGAAGTGGGCGAAGTGATCTTTATCGAAGTTCTCGACAAGCATGACCGCGTGAAGGAGCGGCATCGCTGCGACTCGTTTCCAATTAACCTTGGTCGCTCATACACTAATGATGTGATTATTTCAGATGCACAAGTTTGCCCCGAACACTTAGTTATCAGCCGCGACGAAAGCGGAATCCTTTGGGCGCAGGACCTGGGTTCTGTGAACGGGATAGTCAGAGCTGGCACAGCCGATCGAGAAATTAGAGTTCGAATTGAATGCGACACCAAGATCCTCTTGGGCGGCGTAACTATACGTTTTCGCACCCAGTCATATAAAGTTGCTGATACGGTTCCCAGTAGTATGCAGGGGATCTTTTGGCGCAGCGCGTTCTTGTCCCGCCGCAACGCTGCTCTAGCGTCACTGCTGATGGTCATCGTAACCATGGTCTTTGTTTATCAAGGTTATATCGAGACGCTCTCGCCGATGAGGTATTTTAATGCCTCACTAGTTGTGCTGTTTCCGTCAATTATCATAGTGCTAGTTTGGGCAGGTATCTGGTCCCTTATTAGCCGAGTGGTGCATCTTCGTTCCTATTTTATTGCCCACTTTACCATCGGCTTTCTCGCTTTAAGCGTTTGGTTCGTGTTGACAGTAGTAGTCGAGTATATCCGCTTTTCGTTTTCTTCGAATTTTGTGGGCTCACTTGCCGGCTACTCTTCTACGTTCGCAGTAGTTACCGCTGTGTTGTTTGGACACCTGTCTTTCTGTTCTACGAAGTCCGTATATTCACGACTCGCAAAGTGTGGAGGCTTTTCCGGTCTGTTGGTAGGAGTTGCGTTTCTCATGAGCTATACTTCCGGTGATGAATTCTCAACCGAGCTAGACTTTGGGAAAGAGCTTAAGCCGCCGATGTTCGTTGTCTCCGGCAGTGAGGATCTTGAGACATTCTTTGAGCGTGCTGAGTTCGTTAAACGCAAAGTAGATCAACTCAGCGTAGAATAAAAAAGGACAGCTCCTAAGAAGAAAGGAACTGTCCTCTACTTGGTGGATAGCGCTTAAGGTTTAAGCGCCTTTTTTGCTGTCCCCATCGCGACTGCCATTTCCTTTGCTGCCGCTTCCATTAGTAACCCCAGCATCTCTTAAGGGAGCAGTCAGGCCGTTAATGTTAGAGGGATCCAGCCCGACTTCCTCCATCAGCGCATCAAGCAGCGGTGCCTGTGCTCGGTAGCGCAGCGCGCTGTTGACGACCTGGTCTGCCAGGTTGCCCCCAGTGCTGTCACCCGAGCCTCCGCCTCCACCGCCGATTCCTGCGCCGCCTCCGCCCAAGCCTTCGACTTGGTAAATCTTAATGCCCTCGATTGCTTCAATCGGACGCACGCTCTCGCGGACGATTTCAGACAAGTTCTGAATCAGCGCGAGCTTGATTTGCATTTGAATCTGCTCCATTGAAAGCAGGTTGTCCGCTTCGTGGCGCTTGCGAGTACCTTCAGCATCTACCTGGTAGCGCTTCTCCGCAGCTTCTGCGCGAAGGATTTCAGCATTTGCGTCACCTTCGGCAACGATGCGCTGCTGGTCTGAACGACCTTGGGCTTCAGTTCGAACGGCCTCCGCTTTGTCTACGGAGGCTTTCTTATCAGCTTCCGCCGCGACCATGATGCTAATTGCGTCCCGCTCGGCCTTTTTACGTGCCTCCACAAGTTCAATTAGCTTCTCTCTTTCAGCTCGTTCCGATTCGCGTGCGGTGACAACCTTTTCTTGCGCCTTAACCGCTTCGGCCCGCGCCTTATCTGCTTCGGCTTCAGCAACGGACTGCGACTTGGATTTTTCAGCAATTGCGATTGCTTGATCTTGACGAGCAAGCTCGATTGTTTTGACTTTTTCTACGTCAGTCGTTTCGACTGAGCGCTCGCGTAGAATGTCGGCTTCTCTAAGGCGACGCTCTTTTTCAATACGCTGCTCTTCAACTTGTCGTTCGGCTTCGATTGCTGCCATATCAACGCTTCGCTTGGCAACAATTCGTGCTTCCTGAGCCTCCCGGTCCTTTTCAGCTTGCTCAGTCGCGATATTTGCAGCCTGCTGGGCTCTGCGAACTTCAACTTCACGCTGCTGCTCAAGCCGAGCGTATTCCCCTAGTTTAGTGATTTCTAGGGTTTTCTTTTCTGCTTCGAGGTTCTTGTCGGCGATCATTACCGCAGTGTCCTGCTCAATGTCGTTGCGCTGCTTGCGGCGCGACTCGATTTCCTCAGTCAGTTTAGTTAAGCCGCTCGCGTCAAACGCGTTTTGCGGATTGAAGAATTCACGGCTTGTTTGATCTAAGCCGGTTAGCGATACCGTTTCTAGCTCAAGACCGTTCTTTAGTAGGTCTTCGCTAACAGCCCGCTGCACTTTCTGAACGAAATCTACCCGCTGCTCATGCAACTCTTCCATTCCCATTTCCGCCGCAACTGCCCTTAGAGCATCGACAAACTTACCTTCAACTAGGTCGCGCAATTGGCCCGGGTTCATAGTCTTTCGGCCGAGTGTTTGCGCCGCATCCGCGATCGCTTCCGTTGTCGGCTTTACTCGGACGTAGAACTCCGCTTGTACGTCGACTCGCATCCGGTCCTTAGTAATAAGCGCCGCTTCGTTGTGGCGGCGAACTTCAAGACGAAGAGTATTCATGTTGACTGGTATGGTTTCGTGGAGAACTGGAAGCACTAAGGCGCCGCCGTTCATGATTACCCGCTGGCCGCCCATGCCGGTTCTTACAAAAGAAACCTCCTTGGAAGCTCTGCAATACAACTTCGCCAGGATCATTCCTATCGTGAACAGCGCTACGAGAATCGCTCCGATCATCGCCAGGATAGCAGTTCCGCCGTCAAAAAGTTCCATTACGTGTTTCTCCTCTTGGGTACTAAATTAACCTTAACCATCCACCAACGCGTCCGAGGTATTCTTGATTGCCTGAAATACAGAGCCGTTTCGCTTGACGAGCAGCACATGAGTTCCGGCCTCAAATTCTTCTTCCGTTTCGTCGGGTTCGACCATGACATAGTGAGTCTGGCCGTGTTGATCTTTCAGCTTCGCCTGGGCAGGTTCACTGCGCCGAGCTGTGCCGAGAGTCAGTATGGCAACTCTGCCAACGAAGCTATCTTCCGAGACAGCGCTCGTTTCATCCTTGGGGATTATCTTTGCAATGAGGCCGCCTGTGACTCTGACGCAGGGTAGGGCCGCAAAAAACGCAGGCACGCACGCGACGAGTGATGGAAGCATGACGCCAAATGAGGTTTCGGCGAACCACTGAAGCGCCAGACCACATAAACCAAATGACGTTAAAAAAATGATAAAGAGCACCAGGACAGGAACTCGTCCAACGTGCAACCAGCCGAGCAGCTTCGTTAATCCACCGTCTACGTGAAGATCGAAATCAGCGTCTGCGTCGAGGTCTAAATCGAGGTCAGCATCCGGCAGGTCCAGGTCGGGCAGCATGCTGTCGAGCACGCCGGAGACGCCCAGGCCGACCATGGCCGCCACCCCCTCTAAGAGGCCGATGGCGACCATCACTCCCAAAGCTACCGAGAACGGTAGATTTTGTCCCGCCAGTAAGAACTCAATCATTACTTTTGAACCTTCGACTTAATCTCCGCTAAACGCTCTTGAATCCGATTCTTTCGCGCTAAATCTTCGAGTTCAGCCAGCTTAGCTGCATCCTCAGTTCGCGTCGCAGCTCCCGAGGAGCCAACTCCAGTTTGCGCCGCCAGAACTCTGTCGAAAGCTGACTCTGCCTGCTCTACTCGAGTTTGAACGCTGCTGCTCGAACTGACTGCTTTTTCGCTCGAGGCTTGAACTGGTGAAGCAGCCTCTGAACGAGAGGATTTGTACTGCTTAAGCTCTTCACTCATTTCGCGTTTCTTAGCCTGGAGAGCAGAAATGTATCCTTCCAGTTCAGCCTCTGTTTCACTGCATTCAGTGATGCTGTTCTCAAGCACCGGAATCTGAGCCTCTATATCGAGCTGTTTTGAGACTGCCGCTTCAGCAAGATCCTCTCTGCCGTCACTCAGCGCCATTACAATTTGTTCGGAAAGCTCGTCGTGCTTTCTGTTTTCTTCAAGCAGCCGTTTGTTGGCCAGGTGCTTCTTTGCGACCTCTTTGCCGAGCTCGCTGCGAACATCCGCGATTGCATCGTCAATTTCACGCAGCGCCTGCTCCATTACAACTTCGGGAGCTGCGTTTTCGACGGCATCTACAATTGCATTGAAACTTCCCGCAACGATGCGACCGACTCTTCCTGCAATTCCTTCTCTCATCGTACTTACACCTCCGACTGCTGTCTTTGTGAAATCAGTGAAACCAAATCAACTACATTTTGGAGTCTGTTAGAGATCAAATTCGCGTCATAGCAGCGACTCTGGGATGTTACCCCGAGGCGCAGCACGTTTTCGATAAGGGTAAACACGCGATCCGCGACTCCTTTTTCAAACTTACTTAGTGAGGATTCGTCATTTTCCTCAGTTCGTTCATCAAGCGTTGTCATCAGATACGCAAGCATGTCGGGCATCCATTCGCCCACCTGAGCGAGAAATTCTGAGTGAGTTTGTGTCGCGTGTTCAGTTTCACGAATCTGAGAAACGATTGGTGCAACCATCTCCTTCGCAATAGCGAGACAGTTTCCGTAGTCGTATTTGCCTACGGCTCTTCGCCGGGCTTCGGAAATAATTGTCCGAAGTTTTTCACTCGGCGTTTTTGCACCAACTACCTCTAGAGTCGCGATGAACTCAGCGTCCTCCTCTGAGACTCTCACGCTTAGCGGGATAGTTTTGGTACTAGGCATCGGCGTTGTTCCTCGAAAATTAAATTACAAACATTTACGTGGTTATTAACTAAGTATACAAACGTATACAAATGAAGTCAAGCGTATTTGATTGTAATTTTATGTAAATCGTTTGCTGTGACTTGTAAGATGCTGTCTTTACTAAAATTAAATCGGAGGAACGAAAGTGGATTAGGTGAGCCCGGCGCGCTAAACTGAATGGGCACAATAAAAAACCCGGTGGCTTCAGTCGGCTGAAGCTACCGGGCTAAAAACTCGCTTCGGCCCAGTTTGGGCCGTTTTTTATCGTATCGGCAGGTGGTTAGGCTGCCAAATCGTCCGTCGCAGGAACTCTTTTTGCCGCATGCGCGTCAAGGAGGGATTTACGCACCTCCCTTGTATACATCGTACTGAATGCCTGTTCTTATCGCAATACGAAAAATGACTGTTTAGTGAGTACAATCTTAGCTGATTGTGAAAACTTCGTTATAAGTTCTTAAGATTCCAAGAGTAGTAGTTCTCTCCCATAGTCGGAACGTACTTCCGATTTTTTTATGTGCTTTTGCTTCGACATGATTGAGACCATCTAGCAAGCCGCTTTAGATCACTCCATTTAAACTAGGGAAAGCGATCTCTGCTTCGTTTATTAACAACTTCTAAATTTTTTCAGGCAAATAGTTCTCTAACCAACAGGTGCTGTGCTGTATGCAAGTGCAAGATGGTGGAAGTAGCAGGGAAAACTAATCTTTACCGAAAAAAAAATTGTTCGCTAACGTTGACGATGCGAAAGCAGTCATGTAGCAACGTTCTTAAGGCAGAGGGGTTGGTGAGAGTAGTTGCCGAGAAGCTTTTCGGAAGAATCTCTTCGGAGAGGAAAACTCCTGAGGCGGGTAACCCATTCAGGATACATTGTCGAAATGTTAATCTGTAAACCTCTCGCGAACTCAGGCGACTGAGCCTTCGGGATGATTGCCAGTTAAGGAAACTTACCTGGTGGATATCCAAAGGTGCTTTTGTCCCGGCTTAGCAAATTGATTTATCAGCTTGTTAAGCCAAAGATCTAAAGTCGAGCCCGTCGCAGGAGGAGACTTTTTTTCATGTGCGCGGCGCAGCCAAAAGCT
>JAGRAN010000162.1:5232-5591 GCA_020434585.1 Bdellovibrionales bacterium | reverse complement strand
GTTGCTTATTCTAGTGACGCATTTCGGTTCTGGGGAGCAACCTTTGATCCAGTCGGCTTATACCGGCTAATCGCAGTTTATAAACTGTTTGCCAAGCTGGAACTTACTCCTGAAAAAATTCACAGTTACGTGCAGAGTCTCCAGTCGCATTTCATTGAACGTATGGATTCGAGCCAGCACCCGTTTATCAATCGCCGCAACTTATTGATTCACTCCCTGACTACTCACGGTCATTTCTTTACTTTCAAGTTTCCTGAGGCCCAGGCTATTCACAAACAGCTTCGCTCAGCAGAGGTAATCACAGACGTCAGAGGCGACCGATTGCGCTTCGGCTTTGGCCTCTACCAGACGAAAGCAAA
>JAGRAN010000162.1:0-5134 GCA_020434585.1 Bdellovibrionales bacterium | reverse complement strand
AGAGTTTTTGTAATGGCTCAACCCGAACTGCACCTCATCTCCGGAAAGAAAGACGACCAAACCGTAAAGCCAAACGGTGAGCGGCTGGACAAGCTGCCCCATGGCCTCAGCTTCCACAACTTATCAGTTCACGTTGATGATCGGGGAATGGTTTGCGAAATGTTTGACCCACGCGTCGGTTGGCATCCGGATCCCCTTGTGTACAGCTACTTTTACACAATTCGCCCGGGAATGATAAAAGGCTGGGCTGTGCACAAGCGCCATGAGGATCGCTATTTTGTGATGCAGGGCGAAATGGAGGTTGTCCTATACGACGACCGGCCAAACTCCCCTACTCGCGGGCTAGTATCGAAAGTGTATCTGACGGAATACCAGCGACGCTTGATGAATATTCCCGCCGGAATCTGGCATGCCAATCGTAACGTCGGCAGCAAAGACGTAATTGCCATTAATTTCCCAACAGAAGCCTTTAACTACAAGGATCCGGACAAGTATCGTTTGCCGCTCGACACGGATAAAATCCCTTACAAGTTTAGCGACCCCAGAGGCTGGTAGAGCGCTTGGATCCTAAATTTAGCGTTCTAATCCCTACTCACAACCGAGCAGATGTTCTGAGCTATGCGATTGAAAGCGTCTTAGCTCAATCAGAATCCAGCTTTGAACTCCTTGTTGTAGGTGATGGCTGCAGCGACAATACCGCGGAAGTAGTAGCAAGCTACACAGACGATTCGCGCGTACACTGGTACGATTTTCCAAAAGCCCACGGTTTTGGCTACGCCAATCGCAATAAAGCCCTCAGGGACGCTCGGGGCAGGTATATTGCGTTCCTCGGACACGACGACATTTATTTTCCAGATCATTTAGAAATTCTCGGGCGACATCTCGATGAAAACTCTGAGATAAACGCCGTTTACAGTCGTCCGCTTTGGGTCGATGTCGGTGGTGAGGTAATACCCTCGCCTTGGAATTTAAACGACCCGCAAATGTATGAATACTTTTTCACGGAACGAAATGAGATACCCGCGCTGTGCTTCCTGTACCGAGCAGAACTTCATGAACAAATCGGTTACTGGGACGAAACAATCGAGAAAGCCGGTGACTGGGACCTGTGGAAGCGAGTAATTCAGGCAAAACCCGGGAAAAGCTTTGCCTTCGAACCAACCCCGACTGGTCTGCACTTCAAAGCAAATTGGAAAACTAGTTCCAAAATTGTTCCAAGCCGCCTATGGGAAATCCTCAAGTTTTTAAGAGATAGTCAGGTTATCCCTCCAGAGCTTTGCATAGACTCTTCTGCTGGCCCCAGCCAGCAGCATGTCTTTTGGGACGAGCTCAAAGTAAACCCTGAAAACCTCACGCGCCGAATAAGAAGCGGAGCCGTTCAGCTGCTCGATAATATTTGTCAGATTCAATTCCCCCTCGCCCTTGAAAACGCAGCTAGACGCAAGCGAGAGAAAGACGCGTTCGCAGCAAGAGCTGCCAAACTAAAGAAAACTATAGAAGCTTCAGCAGGCCCGCGAGCTGGACGAAGTGCTTAGGGTTGATCGGCTTGCCGTCAATACGGACTTCGTAATGGAGGTGTGGTCCGGTCGAGCGTCCAGTCGAACCCAAAAGTCCAATTGTTTCACCGCGGCAAACCTTATCGCCGACACGCACCTTAATGCGTGACAGGTGACCATAGACGGTTTCGATGCCGTTTCCATGATTTATCTTGATCTGGCGGCCGTAGGCGCCTGTTGCGCCAGCGTTTACAACCACGCCGTCGGCAGTAGACACGACCTTGGAGCGCCAGTGAGCTGCGAAGTCAATGCCATGGTGCTTGCCCCATCTACCGGAAAAAGGAGAGCGCCTTTGTCCGTATTGAGATGTAATTCTTGCTTCAGGCACTGGCGAGCCGAGCGGGAACGACTGAAGTCGGCGTATTTGCGCATCTACGAAGTCATCAATTTTCGCAGTGTCAGAAAGTGCGGCTGGGTTTTTCCGGCTGTACTCCAGATACCGTTCGGTATGGCTAAATTCTTCATCCGGGTATCCGCCACCCATTCCGTCGTCTTCAGAAAACTCGATCGGAAAAGTTGAGCCTTCACCCTTAATTTCTGAACCTAAATCGAGCGCACCTGCTTCTGATAATACGGCGTCGAGATACTCAGCGCGCTGGCGCAGCTCTGCTTCTCGGCGCATGAGGTCTTTTCGCATTTCGGAAAGGTCTCGATCAGACGCTCCGACCTGCTGTTCAGATACGGCTGGGACTGGGTCGGGCACTGGATCTGGTTTGCGGCGGTTGAGAACGGTAATAAAGGAAAAAACGATGAGTGCAACGACGAAGCCCTGTAACGCTCGACGCAAGTCTACCCAAACATGGCTGTCGGAAGACCATGTCTTAGCTGCAGACTTGGAAGAAACGTTTTTACCGGTACTCATTGCGTTCGCTTTCTGCGTTCTCTTGATCTCAATTGCCGTAATGTGAGGACCCATGTGATACCAACGCATGGGCTAAAAATCAATTTACGCGCAATGATATTTTAGACGGTTAAGTAGCCGTCAAAGCTTCTAATTTTCAACATATTACTTCATCCAACTTGACCCTGACAATTGGTTCCACGCAGGCTCCCCACCAGGCTATTGGTCCAAGGTATTTTAATTAAGAATCCTAATCGCCTACGGAACAACCTTGATTCCTAGTAGAGTACTGCAAATTAGGCGGCCTTACGCCGACCCGCAGCCAAAAGTTCCCTGGCAGAGTCCTCGAACTCAGGAGTGACTTTCTTTCCAGCCAGCATTCGGGCCAACTCACCCACCCTCTGATTATCGTCCAAAACCAGCAGTTCGGTTTGTGCACGACCGCGGCTGCTGCTTTTGTTTACGACAAAGTGACGATCAGCAAATGCCGCTACTTGCGGAGCATGAGTTACAACTAAGACCTGAGAAAATTCCGAGACCCTGCTGAGCTTTTCGCCAACGACGTGCGCAACACGTCCCCCGACACCCGTATCAATTTCATCAAAAACTTGTAGTGATGCACCGCTGCGCTCACTTAGCGCGGTCTTAAGCACCAAGAGAATCCGAGAGAGCTCGCCTCCGGAAGCAGCCTTGCTGAGTGGACGCACTGGTTCGCCCGGGTTGGCCGAGAGTAGAAATTCTATGCGATCAGCGCCGTGTGCTCCGGACTCAGCCGGAGAGACAGAAACTTCAAATACAGCGTCTTTCATATTTAACTTCGCTAATTCGCCGGTAATAGCATCCTGCATTTTCGCTGCTAGCGCCTTGCGTGACTTGGTAAGTTTCGCTTCTGTCTCTGCCAAGGATGACTGCGCCGCCTTCATATCAGACTCAAGTCGCTCAAGATCGAACGCACCAGACTCATACAGCGACACCTCTTCTCCGACAGCGTCACGGTAAGTAATAAGGCCAGCTAAGTCTCGTTTATATTTGCGCTCGAGCCTGGCTATTTCTGCGATCCGTGAGCGCAGAATTTCCAACCGTTCTGGATCTGCATCAAGCGCAGAAGAATAATCGGCAAGCGCAATCGACGCTTCATCTAGTGTTACTGCCGCAGAATCAAGCAACTCCGCAATCGGACCAAGCTTCGGGTCCAAGCGCACTGCCTTTGCAACTGAATTTTGCAAATGCGCTAGTCTGTCGTGAATAGATTCGTCTTCTCCCGAGATCGTATCCATCGCTTCCTGCACTGCGCTTCCGAGAGTCTCGACGTTGGCCAAGCGAGAAAGTTCCCCTTCGAGCTCTTCGCGCTCACCAGGTTCAAGTCCAGCAGCGCGCAGCTCGTCATACTCAGCTTTAATCCGCTCCAGCCTAAGTGCCTGTTCTTCACTCTTTTCGACAAAGCTGCGGTAGCGTTTTCTTGCGTCGTTAAACTTTTCAAACTTATCTGCAACTTCCTGCAGGAGTTTTTTCGGAACGCCATAAGAGTCGAGCATCTCTCGCTGCTGGGACATGTCGACTAAAAGTCGCTGGTCATGCTGGCTGGTGATTGCAAGCAGGCGCTCCCCAATTTGCGAGAGCATCGATACAGTCGCCATCCGCCCGTTTATATAAACTTTACTCTTCCCCCCGGAATCGATAGTCCGTCTAATCAGCAGCTCCTCACCTTCTAGCTCGTCATAAATCAAGGAAATTTCCCTTTGATCCAAATCGTCGAGAATAAACAACCCCTCGATTTCAGCGCTCTCTGCACCACGGCTGATGAAATCGCTCGATGCGCGGCCTCCCTGAAGCAAGCCAAGCGCTCTAAGCAATATGGATTTTCCAGTACCGGTCTCACCGGTAACAATGTTCAATCCTGAATCGAACTCAACTTCGGCGTGATCAATTAATGCAAAATTAGAAACTCGAAGAACTGACAACATTAGTGATTAGCCCATTTCAGTTTAGTACCAAGCACATCAAAATAAGTTCGGGTAGGAGATTTTACGAAACGCACGCTGTGTGGAGATTTCTTTATTCGAATCTGGTCGCTTGGCGCGAGTTCCATGCCGTCCTGTCCGTCTACAGTAAAATACACGTCTCCATTTTGCGAAGGAGCGCGCATGTGCAGCTTGAGCGTTAGCGAGGCAGAACCCGGTAGAACAAGGGGTCGGCTGGTCAAAGAGTGGGGACAGATCGGTGTTACCAAAATTGCGTCCACCTGGGGGTGCACGATGGAGCCGCCAGCGGCCATCGAATAGGCAGTCGAGCCGCCGGGAGTAGCGACAATTACTCCATCCCCGCGCAGGGTAGCAGCGAACTCACCGTCGACCAGCAAATCTACACTGAAGATTCTCGCAATCGCCTGCTTAGTCAAAACGGCGTCATTCATTGCAGCAAATTCGCGAACGACTTTCTTATCGCGCAACACCTCAACAGAAAGCATCGAGCGCTCCTCTGTCCGAGTCTCGCCGGCAATCGTCTGCGCTAGAATGTCGAACAACTCATCTCTGGTGATTTCGGTAAGAAACCCGAGCGTTCCCATGTTTACGCCAATGATGCGCGGATTCTTCGCGCTCGGAAACCTTGATGCGCTAATCAATGTGCCATCGCCGCCAAGAACAACAACTATGTCAGCCCCGGCAGCAACCTTCTCACGATCGACGATGGCGGCAGAACCGAGTTCGGCATCGGATAACTCCGAGGCAATATCGCT
>JAGRAN010000161.1 GCA_020434585.1 Bdellovibrionales bacterium | reverse complement strand
ATGCTTTTCGGCAGACTGGATGCGGTAATAGAATCGCCTTCCGTGAGAATCATCGCCCGCTCGATGGCGTTTTCAAGTTCTCGCACATTGCCCTTCCAGCTGTAATTCATCAGCAGTTTAAGAGCGCTGTCATCGATTCGATCTACCGGCAGCTGAAGCTTGGCTTGATGCTTTTGCAGAAAATGATGGACCAAAATCGGAATGTCTTCTTTGCGGTCGCGAAGCGGCGGCACTTGGATTGAGACGACGTTTAAACGGTAATACAAGTCGTCTCTGAAGCGACCGTCGATGACGTCCTGCTCCAAGTCACGCAAAGTAGCGGCAATCACCCGAACGTCAATCGAGATTACGTCACTGCCGCCAACTGGTCGAATCTGACCTTCCTGCAGCACGCGCAGCAGTTTGACTTGCAGATGCAGCGGCAATTCACCGATTTCATCGAGCAAAATAGTGCCGCCATCCGCCTCTTCAAACAAACCTTTCTTGTCACGCGTGGCGTCCGTGAAAGCACCTTTGCGGTGACCGAAGAGTTCTGATTCAAGCAGGTTCTCCGGGATTGCACCGCAGTTGATTGCGACGAACTTCTTGGAGCGTCGAGTGGAATTCTGGTGAATCGCACGAGCGATTAGTTCTTTCCCTGTCCCAGACTCTCCGACAATTAAAATAGTAGTCTTGTAGTCGGCGATTTTCTTTATCGTCTCAAAAATACCCGCCATCGAGGGGCTGTCGGCGATAATGTTGCTGAAAGAGTAGCGTTTGCGCACTTGGTCTTTAAGCAGAGCATTTTCTTTGCGCAGTTTTTCGCGCTCTTCGGCTTTCTTTAGCGTTAGGATGATTTCTTCGGCGTTAAACGGCTTAGAGATGTAGTCGTATGCGCCGAGCCGCATCGCTTCTAGTGCGATGTCTTGATTTCCGTAGGCCGACATTACAATTGTTGTGGCGTCGAATCGTTTGTCTTGTAGTTTTTGGAGAAGCTGTAGCCCATCCATCTCCGGCATTTTAAGATCTGTTAGCAGAAGGTCGTATTGCTGCTCTTCGGCGCAGTCGAGGGCTTCCTCACCAGATGCCGCTGAGGTCACGAGGTAACCAGCTTCGTTTAGAATCTGTTCGAGCGAGGCGCGCACACCTTCTTCATCATCAACGAGAAGAACGTGCTTAGCCGCCGAATGTAATGTTGCTTGCTGTTTCAAAACAAACGCTTCAGTAAAACCGGAAAAACGGCAAATCACCAAAAATATAAGTTAACACCCCGAGTGACAGCCACGGCCCGAACGGAATCTCAAGCTGTCTGTCTGCCCCGCGAAAAACCATAAGCAAAATCCCAATTACCGCACCGGCGAGTGAACCGACAAAAATAGTCGGAGGAATCGAGCGCCAGCCCAGCAGCGCGCCTGTCATCGCCATCAGCTTAATATCTCCGCCGCCCAGCCCATCGCGCTTGGTAGCGTAGTAGTAGACTTCCCCGATGACGTAGAAAAAACCGCCGCCGAGAAGAAAGCCGTATACTGAGTCGAGCATGCCCGTAGTAATCGGATACGTGAAAATTGGATAAAACTGTTGGACGGCCCCGATGCAAAGTCCGATGATAATTCCCGGGTAGCTGATCCGATTGGGGATAATCTTGTGCTCGAGGTCGATGAACGTGATTACAATCAGCGTTGCGGTTAAAATATAAATTAATACCGCTGTCGGGATGTTCTCAGTGAAGATGAAGCTCGCCACCATCGCAAAGCCGGAAAGAATCTCGACGAGGGGATATTGCCCCGAAATTGGATTCTTGCAGGTGCGGCACTTTGCACCGAGCACCATCCAGGCAGCGACCGGAATGTTTTCGTACCAAGTGAGCTGTCGCTCGCAGTGCGGACACATTGAGCGCAGCGGCTTAGTTACCGACATTCTGAGCGGCACACGGTAAATGCACACGTTCAGGAAGCTTCCAATAACGAGGCCAATGACGAATAAAAAGATAAGAATTGCTAGTGTTGCGTCCACGGGATTAAGATTCGTTGTTTGACAAAGGGGGTGTAAACTTTTTGCGTAGTAGAAATATCCAATGATTCTTGGGATAGCGCTAGGAGAATTAGATAACCGCGCACATCTGGCGGTTAATATTTGCGGAGTGCTTTAACGAGCCCTCAGGCAGGCGTAAGTGGGCAAGCAAAAACGAGTTGTCTGTATCCAGTATCGACACCATCCCGGCGGTGTCTGCAAACGGATGTACCTCACCGTCCAGGGCCTGCTCGAAGAAGATTACGAAGTTCACTACCTTTCAGTCGATCCGCTCCGGCTGGATGAACATCCGCGACTAATTCGCCATGAAATTCCAATTCCAGTTAAAGCTCGCCGCGGCATTGTTTTTTGGAGCCTGTTCACCATTGTTGCGCCGCTGATTCTGTTAGGCGTCCTCCTGCGTCGGCGATGTCAGGCCTTAATCCTGTTCTCACCTTACTATTGTTTAGTGACGCGTCTTGCGACAGTGCTGATGCTTGTTCCATCAATTGTATTTGTCAGAACAATTCCCAACCGGGCTGATCCGGTCTACCGATCGGCTATCGTGGGGAGGATTAAATACTACGCTGCGTGGGCAGGGCTTTTCTTGGCTTCGCGAGTAGTAGTTTTTACCTCGAGCGTTGCGCAGTCGCTTTCGGCTCGATCGCGGTTAATCAGCGGCAGGGTCCGTTTACTGCGAGTGCCCGTAACGCTGCCTAAGTCCCTTGAAGGCGAACTGCCCAAGCTCACCTATGAGCAAGCATCAAAGTCCCATAGTGAGGAGACTGAAGCGCTGCAAAATTGGCTCGAAGGATTTGCTGCCCGCAAAAGCAGCGTATGTCGCATATTCGACTTCTCTGAACGTTCGCTCGTGATGTTGGTTAGCGGCGAGCTAACCGATCGCAAGAACGCCGAGCTGATCCTGCGCGCGATGAATGCAATCGAAAGCGAGCGGGTGGTGCTGATTATTTCCGGTCTGGGCAAAGAAGCCGAGCGCTTGAAAACTGTCGCTGCTGGATTTGGTTTAGGAGAGCGAGTGGTAATCGAAGGCTGGCTGCCGAACTTCGCCGATATACTAGCTGGCTGCGACCTGTACGTTTTGCCTTCCAAATACGACGGGATTTCCAATTCGATGCTTGAGGCGCTCGGGGCCGGAGTTCCGGTGCTTGCGGCAAACACGCCTGAAATGAGGGAAATTTTAGAATATAAAGAATTGCTGTTTGATGCTGGCCATGTTGGCAAGCTAGCTCAGCGCATGGAAGCAATTGCGGACTCAAAACCGGAACGAGAAAAAGTGAAACAGTTAAGCAGATACCGCGCGCGGCAGTTCTCGTTTAGCTGGGGCGCACAATTGTCCTCCTTTATTGAGAGTAATTTTGCCTGAATTAACTAATATGCTTAGTTTACAGTACCTTGTGGCGAGTGAGTTTTTCGCGCACTTAGTTCAGGTAAAACGGCATCTTGAATAATAGGAACGCTTCTTAAGGGAGACTTATGGCCAAAGTTCGAAAAATGCCGAACACCCGGATTCGCAAAATATCCGGCGGCAAAGAACCGCTCAGACTCGTTGAAGAGTTTATGGTGCGCCGCGGCTTTGATCCCGCTGAATGCCTGCAGCAGCGAACCGGTGACATTGCGAGCTGGTCCGTTCCGCTTAACGGCGACGAGGAGCTGGAGGTAAGCCTTGAGGGACTGAATCGGCCAGCGGAAACCACTCTGTATATGGGAGTGAACGTTCTCAGCGTTCCCCTAAAAGATAGTCAGCGCTGTCTGGCAGCTGCGCTTGCGGTCGCCGACACCTTAATTGGTGCTAAACTTTCGCTTGTTAACTACGACCTCGTGCTGAGCGTCACCATCTATACTGCGAACATGAGTCTAAACGAGATAGACTACATGTATGAGCTCCTCTGCATGCAGAAGCCCGGAGTTCAGGACGCAATTTCCGACGAAATGCGCTAAGCTCGGTCGTGCCGAGTTGTGTAGATCAACTAGAGGACTATCTATGCGGGCTTATTTGACCCTTGCGGTTCTGTTTTTTCTGCCGACTGTTCCGACACTTGCAGCTGCCGAGGAGAAGCCGGAGGCGAAGCACGCGCAAACCGAACATTTTGAGTTCGAGTATGGGGCGGAATTTGAGCACGAGTCGAAAGATTCGCCGCACGGAAAGATTCATTTGCTGCGTTTTAACGGACCTCAGCCGAAAGAAGGTCAGATTCCCAAGAGTGTTCAAATAACTGTCGTTGAGATGACGCCGCTTAATCGAATTCGGGAGGAGAATCCCAAAAAGAATCCGAGCGAACTTGCGATTGGTGCGCTCGGGGGAATCGTTCTGTCCCACCGTGACAAGCTAAAACAACTTGGCGCACTTCTGGCGGTTTCAGATGTTTCTACAGTAGTGCTTAGGCATTTAAATGGCGCGACCCAGGAAATTCACATGAATATGTTTAAAGCCGCCGGCATGGAACAATACAGTGACTATTACGTCCTGACTGACGGCAAGAACTTTCTCCATATACAAGGTATTTACTTCCCCAAGCACGGCGCCGAGTCGCAAAAGAGAATTGACTTGGTGCTAGAGTCAGCTCGCACCCGTGAGGAAGACTAGCCGATGAAATCCGCCGTGAGCATGTGTTGGCGGACTGCGCGGATTTTCGCAGGATGCGTTGCTTTGCTGCTGTTAGGTTCAGCCGCCGCACTGGCGACACCCCCTTGCCCTCCCGATATCTCCAATCTCTGCCAGGCGATTGGCGGCACATGGACACCAACTGAGACACGTTGCCCCGGCAGTGGAAAATGCAGCAAGGAAGTTCCGTTAATGGACTATCGCTGCAAGAAAGACTCCGATTGTATGGCCTGCGGGCTCAATCAATGTAAGCCGGACATTTCCAGATTTACAGAGCAGGAGCGTGAAGCGCTGCGCCATGAACCGACCATCGACATGGAGTATTATGAAAACTGCGAAAAGCCGTTCAACCAAGTTTGCGGCTGTCGCTACGGCTCATGCTATTTGAAGGAAGAGGCAGTTGACTGTCGCACAGACGCTGACTGTTACTACTGTTGCGGAAGCTGCCAGCCGATGGCCTGGCGCGAAGTTGCCGACTGCACAAGCCACTGCATTCTATCTCCCGGAAAGCAGTTCGACTGTTCTTGCCTAAACAACAAATGCCGCCGCGCCGCTAAGTGAAGCTTTTGTATACAAGGTGCTGATCGAATCGGTTCGAATCAAGCTGCATTTGCAGCTGTTTAGCTAATATAACGCCCTAAAATACTGCAAATTTTTCGTGAAGCAGCGGCCGTTGAGGCCCTGATTAGAGACTGCTCGGCGAAGCGGCCTAGGGGGGCTTTGTGCAGCCAAGCAGTGCGACATACAAAACTAGAGAGTAAAACATGACCCGCCTGTTTTTTAAGATTTTTACTTTGGTGTTTTTCAGCGTAATCGGCTTCGGCAGCAGCGCAGCGCATGCGATTGTGAACGACTGCGAAACGATAGATTTCTCCGGCCATCCTGCCGGGACGAAAATTAACAATCAGTATTCTGCATCAGACGGAATCACTGTCACCACCGTTAACACTGGCGGCGGTCCAAACCAGGCAATTATCTTTGATAGTGCCAATCCAACTGGCGGCGATTGGGATCTAGCCACGCCGGGCTACGGCTATGGCAACAATACTGCTCTCGGCAACATCCTGATTGTCGCTGAAGACGTAGTAGACAACAATCCTGCGGACGGATTGGTCGATGACCCAGACGACGAAGCAGGCGGTGGACGAATCTATTTCAACTTCAACGAACCGACAGACGTTTCAGAAGTTACCGTTATTGACATGGAGGGTCCTGAGACCGGAACCATCCGCGGCTATATCGGCTCAACTCAAGTATTCAGCATTCCAATTCCGGCACTTGGTGATAATTCAGTTCAAACAATTAACATCAGCTCACTTGCGATTGGCTTGACTAAGCTGAAGGTTCATTTCTCTTCCTCGGGCGGAGTAGACAACCTTGTTTATTGCCGCGAACCTGAAACTCACCGAATCAGCGGCCGTGCCCTGCTTCAGGGAAGCAATACTCCGATTTCAGGAGTAAACATCAGCGGCAGCATAGGTTCAACTACAACTAACGGCAGCGGAGAGTATGTATTTAACAATGTTCCAAACGGAACTTACAATCTAACCGCGAGCAAAATCGGCTACGTAGTGGTTAGTGACCCAAATCCGATTACGATCTCTAATTGTAATAAGGACAACCAGAATTTTATTCTCGCATGTGCGCAGGGCTACATCGTTAAGCAGGGACAGTGCGTTCCGGCCTTTACGATAAGCGGGCGCACTTTGATGTCCGGAAGCAATCAGCCTGTTTCGGGAGTTTCTATCAGCGGAAGCATCGGTTCCACGACTAGCAACTCTAACGGCGAATATAGCTTCTCCAACATTACAAATGGAACTTACAATCTTACAGCAAGTAAACCGGGCTATGTGGTTGTCAGCGACCCGAACCCGATTGTAGTCTCCGGCGCCAACAAGGAGAACCAGAATTTCTACTTGGCGTGTGCCCCAGGCTACTCTTTCATTGGCGGCCAGTGTATTGCAGTCTTCTCGATTAGCGGCACGGCAACTGTTGAAGGATCGGGCGCACCGCTTAGCGGAGTCTCCATTACTGCAAGCGTAGGCAATGCCTCAACAAACGGTTCTGGTGCGTATACTCTTAGCAACGTTCCGAACGGAACCTACACTCTGACGGCAAGCAAAACGGGATACCAGGTCGTAAGCGACCCGAATCCGGTAGTTGTCGCCGGCAGCAATGCAGTAAATCAAAATTTCGTGCTGAAGTGTGTAAGCGCAATTTGCGGATTCAGCGATCCGGAAATTTCTATCGACGCATCGGACGGAACTTTTGAAGACTATGTTCGCTTGGTATGGACCACGAACTCCTGTGCGGTGAGCTACCAGCTTTACCGAGTTGAAACGGGCGGCAGCGTGTTCAATAACCCGCTTGCTATCAGCGGTCCGATTCCAACTACCGGCCAAGCTACGATGAGCTTCAACGACGTCTCGGCTGTGCCGAATGTAATCTACGATTACGCAGTTCGCGGCCTCGACTCTAACGGTAATAAGTGCACGGAAAGCAACATTGACCAAGGTCATCGAAAAGGTGAAATCAACGACTGTGACGGAGACGGTATTCCGGACGAAGTCGAGCTCGAGCAAGGAACAGATCCTTGCGATCCGGGCGATTTCCACCCTGACCTAGTCAGCCCGGCTTTTGCCAAGTGGAATACCTATCTGTCACAAGTGAACTACCTTGAGCTCACAGCAGACGGAACAGAGGGTATTATCGCTCTGGTAACCGTGTTCGATATCAACGGTAACGTTACCAACACTCAGCAGGTAGTGCTTGAGGCCGGTCAGGAGTTCCACGTTGATGTAAATCCGCTAGCGGTCAACAAAGACACCTACGGAATTGTCCGCATCGACTGGACTGCGCTTGACGGCGAGGAGCGTGAAACGGCGTCGCTGGCAGGCCGTATGACGAACTACCGTCCAGATCCGGATGGGCTTAACTTCTCGTTCGTAATGGCTAAGCAGCTGCGCAACGCGGTTAAAGGAAAGACCTTTGCTATGGGCAACTCCTTCGATCCGCAAGGCATGGGCTTCCTTGTGCCGAACTGGACTGAGATTATCAACCTAGATCCGGTTGAGCGACTCTTCCAGTATAACCTGTACAACCAGTCTGGCGAGAAGATTGCCACATACTGGATGCCGGTTCCGGCGATGGGCGAGCGCGACTTGAACGCGGGCCACGAGAACGGCCAGGGCGTGTATCTTGCGGAAGTGATTCCGTATGATGGAGACACGAACTACACCATGACGGTGTCGCGCTACAGCTCGAACCATGCAGGCGGCTCGGAAGCATTGACTTACAACTATGCTTTCGCGGCTCCTGGAATCAAGGGAACTGCAGCCAAGCAATACGCAGCAATCACAAATGAAAGCGAAGGCTGCAACACTGCGGTTAACTGGGTCGAGGTTTCGAACACTCTCGATGAAAGTGTGATTGCGACAGCGACATTCCGCAATGCTGCGGGACTAGATGTCGGCTCGACTGCAATTACGCTTTCGCCGAAAGAGCAATTCCACTTCAACGCAAGTGCAATGCTGCTTGCTAACGAGAGTGGAACAGTCGAAGTTCGCGGCAATAAGTCCGGCGCACTGATTATGCAGAGCGTGACTTACTACCACGACTGTCAGAACAATCTGACGCAGACTGCTGTAGCTTCTTTCGGTGGAATCGCCGGCAGAAGTAGACAGACTGGGACGTACAACCGCTATATCGGAATCGAAAACAAGCTGAACGTGTTTAACGTCAGCTCGGGATCAGTAGATATCGATGTAAACGTTTACGAAAACGGGAACTTGCTCTCGAGCGTTTCTGACACATTGTCTAGTCTGAATCGTGAGATTTACGACCTGAACGATGAGGGCGTGTTCCAGACCAGTGCTGATACTTACGGTATCGTGACGGTGGAGACGCCGAGCGATCAGCAGGCCGTGACTGAGGTGCGCCGGGTTAGAAGAGATCCGACTAATCCTTCAAAAGTCGACTTCATTATTTCGACACGGCTTAACTAAGCGCTTAACCTAAGCGATTAAAATTAGCAGCGGGTGCACATCGTGCATCCGCTGCTTTTTTATTAACCGTACCACTCCATAAAGCCCGTTTCGCGATCGTCGATAAGCTCGCTCGGTAGATCCTCAATAAAGCGCGAGGGCACACCACCGTAGAAACTTTGGCGACCGAATGTTTGTCGGGTTCTGGCGCGGGTCAAGTAGAGGTGTTTGCGCGCCCGGGTCATGCCGACGTAGCACAGGCGGCGCTCCTCTTCGAGGGCTGCTGCGTCGTCGATGCTGCGCACGTGCGGGAGCAGGCCTTCTTCGAAGCCGATAACGAACACAGCGTCAAATTCCAGTCCCTTTGCCAGGTGGAGAGTCATTAGTGAAATTGGTTCAGTGCTTTTGGTGTCTGTGTGGGTTTCGATGTTTTCTTCATCGGAATCTGAGGTGAGCGAGACGCGATCGAGGAAGTCTGACAGTTTTGCGTTCTGGCCGTTATTGACTGCGGCGCGCACAAATTCTGAGGCGACAGTCATTAATTCATAGATGTTTTCTACGCGGCTTTCTGCTTCGGGTGTGTCTTGGGTTCTGAGGCGTTCGAGATATTGTGATTTCTTGGCGATTTCGTTAATCAGCCCGGCGAGCGCGTTAACCTTTTCGTCATAAGAGTCCATGCTGTCGGGGGCGGCCAAGATGTCCTCTGTTTGGTCTTTACGGGCCTGCAGTTCATTCATCAGGGTGACGAAAGCGGCCAGCTTCTTGCCGCCGGCACCTTTCATAAATGGTGCGGACTTCTCCAGCACGGCTTTTTTGAGTGCCGGGAAGTAGGCGAGCTGTTCTTTGGCAGCGTAGGCGACGACGTTGGCTACGCTCTTCGCGCCGATTCCGCGAGTCGGAACGTTTATTATGCGGAGAAAGGCTTCGTTGTCGTATTCGTTGGCGAGGAGTCGCACGTAGGCCAGAATGTCTTTGATTTCTTTGCGCTCATAGAAGCGATGGCTGCCGTAGATCTCATATGGGATGGTAGTTTCGATCAGCGATTCTTCAATCGCTCGGGACTGGGCGTTTGTTCTGTAAAAGATAGCGATCTCGGAGGCTGGGACTCCGGCAGCGAGCAGCCGGGCGATCTCCGACGAAACAAAAGAGGCTTCGTCAATTTCATCAAACGATTTGTGGCCGACGATGTTTGAGCCTTGTTCGTTTTCAGTGCGGAGGGTCTTTTGCTGGCGGCGTTCGTTCTTGGCGATGACAGCGTTGGCGGCGGCGAGAATCGTCTTTGTTGAGCGGTAGTTTTGCTCGAGGGTGACGACTTTGGCGTCGGGGAAGTCTTTTTGGAAGTTTAGGATGTTGTCGATCGAGGCGCCGCGAAAGGCGTAAATCGATTGGTCGTCGTCGCCTACCACACAGAGATTTTGATGCGCTGCGGCTAGCTGAGTAATCAGTTTGTATTGAACTTTGTTTGTGTCCTGATATTCGTCAATCAGGACGTGTTGAAACTGTTCTTGGTAGTGCTCGAGAATACTTCGCTCCAGGGTAAACAGCGTGACAACGTTGCACAGCAGGTCGCCGAAATCCATGGCGTTCGCAGCGACCAGCTCCTCTTGGTAGCGCTCATATACTTCAGCGACAATTTGCCCGAGCTGCGGCGGAAGATTCGACCAGGAGACTAAGCCGTCGGGAAAGATGTAGTCGTTTTTTGCGCGGTCAATCTGTGAGCGAATGGTTCGTGGTTCAAGAATTTTGGGATCGACTTTGAGTTTTTTGCAGATTCGCTTGACCAGCGACAGGGAATCTCCAGCGTCGTAAATTGCAAAACCAGGCTGATAGTCCAGCTCGCGGGCGTGGATACGTAGGATGCGCACACCAATTGAGTGAAATGTGGCCACCCAATCGGGAACTCCTCGGTGCGAGAAGAGGGCAGCAGTGCGCTCCTTCATTTCGCGGGCGGCTTTGTTAGTGAAAGTCACGGCGAGAATTCTGTGCGGAGCAACTCCATGCTCAAGTACGAGGTGAGCAATCCTATGGGTCAGGACGCGGGTCTTTCCGCTGCCTGCGCCGGCGAAGACGAGCAGTGGACCGCCAGTGTGCAGCACTGCCTGGCGCTGTTGCGGGTTTAAGCTGTCTAGGTACGAATTATCGGACAATTTCAATGCTGCGTTTGCTGCTGTCATTTAGAGAGCTTTATAACAATAGCTGAGCAGTGAGCAAAAGAAACCGCGGTTTGATGGGTGTCATCAAACCGCGGCTAAGATGGGAGGAAGATTTTTTATAAACAAGCAAGCTAAGGGGATATCAATGCAATCTTGTGATCTGTTGGCCCGCGAGACATCGTTTGGGCATGGAGATTGCGGTTCCGACTTCAAACATTGCGAGTAGTCGCTGCTTAGTATCGGGCTCGAAGTCCTGGTTTTCTTCCAGGTCTTTGTCGTGTTCTTCGTCGGAGGTTCCGACGATTTGGATCGACAGGCAAAGCAGCCCTAGTAACAAAGCGCTGGTTTCCAGGGCGGCGATTGGGTCTGCGAACAATATACTAAGCGGGATCATAGCCTTTACCTCAACAGGTTAACGTGAGAGTAAGTGAGTCGTAACAGCCACTGCATTCGATGATTCTTGTATAGAAAAAGAATCGAAAACGGTCAAGAAGTTTTTTGCAAAATTCTGAGCCCAACTCGCCTAATGCCTGGGAAATACAACAGAAAAGACCATTTTTATAAGGCTGCAAAGTCCGAGGGGTTTCGTTCTAGAGCGGCATACAAACTTATAGAACTAAACCAGAAAGCCAAGGTTCTGAGGAAAGGAGCTGCCGTGCTCGATCTCGGGGCTGCTCCAGGAGGCTGGCTGCAGGTAGCGGCAATGGCAGTGGGGTCTGGCGGTCGGGTCTTCGGGGTCGATCTCGAGCCCATACCGCCGTTTAGCCCCGCAGAACTTAAGCCTGGCTCAGCTGTTCCAGTGACAATTCAAGGTGATATAACTTCCGAAGCCGTCCGGCAGCAGCTAGTCCAGAGAGCGGGAGGACAATACGACGTAGTTTTGTCGGATATGAGTCCCAAGCTTAGTGGAATACGCGATCGAGATATCGCGATGTCGGTTGAGCTAATCGCAATGGCGCAAGATGTTTGTTGTGCGCTGCTGAGACCGGGCGGAGTGATGCTTGCGAAAGTTTTTCCCTCAAACGACACTGAGGAGCTGATAAAGTCTTTGCGAGACAGCTATCGGCGCATCGAGCGGGTGCACCCAAAGTCGTCGAGAAAAACTTCACGGGAGCTATATATAGTGTGCAGGGGTTTTGTTCCGACGCGGGAAGAAGCTTCTTAGGTGAGTTTTTATGCCAGTACAGTACCTAGTAGCTGCCACGCAGCGCACCGGGCGAGGAATTCTTAGCAGCTTTAGCTCTTTTGGCGCCGTCTGGATATTTTTGTTCAAGGTGCTCTACCGGATTTTTACTCCGCCGTTTCGCCCATCACTCGTTATTCAGCAGCTTTACAGCATTGGCGTTCAGTCGGTCGCGGTCGTTGCCCTCGTTGCAGTTTTTACTGGAGCAGTTCTCGCCGTTCAAAGTGAGTACACCCTTTCAAAATTTGGAGCGACTGCGTTTTCGGGCCCGGCCGTTGCGCTGAGCTTGATTCGAGAACTTGGCCCGGTTCTAACTGCGCTGATGGTTAATGGTCGCGCCGGTTCTGCCATGACCGCCGAGCTGGGCATTATGAAAATTACTGAACAGGTCGATGCTCTGCGCTCGATGGCCGTAGATCCGCTGCGCTATCTGATGGTACCGCGGATTGTTGCAGGGCTCATCTCGGTTCCGCTGCTCACGGCACTCTTTGATATAGTCGGTATTCTTGGCGGCTTTTTCGTCGGTGTTTACACCCTGGACCTCTCATCTGGAACTTTCTGGGCGCAGATGGTTATCGCCGTGGAGAAAGTTGATGTTATTTCCGGCCTAGTCAAATCAATCATGTTCGGCCTCTGCATCTCATGGATCGCCTGCTACAAGGGTTGGACCTGCGGCTTCGGTGCTGTTGGCGTAAACCGAGCAACCACGAGTGCCGTTGTGACAGCTTCGGTTGTAATCCTTGTTTTGGACTACTTCCTGACCTCAATCTTAACCCAGGTCTTTCTGTGATTCGCATCCGCAACGTCACCAAGCGCTTTGGCGAACAGCTTGTCCTAGACGGTATCAATCTCGACATCGAAGAGGGCAAGACCACGGCAATCGTCGGTCCAAGCGGAACCGGCAAAAGCGTCCTGATAAAAATCATCACCGGCCTGTTGCTAGCTGATGGCGGAGAAGTGCTTATCGGCAAGGACTCAATGACGGCCGCAAAGAACGTGCAAGAACGGCTAGACATCTGCGCTCGCATGGGCGTGTTGTTTCAGGCAGCGGCGCTGTTTGATTCGATGACTCTGTTCGACAATGCAGCCTTTCCGCTGCGCTATCGCAAGCAGCTGGGCGAAAAGGAGATAGTCGCCCGCACAGCGAAGCGTCTCAAGGATGTCGGGATGCTCGACTACGCCGATCGCCTACCTGGGCAAGTTTCAATCGGTATGCGTAAACGCGTCGGTATCGCTCGAGCCTTGGTGACCGACCCTGATATTCTGCTGTTTGACGAGCCCAATACCGGACTTGACCCTCAAGTCGGGCAGGAAATATACGAACTGATTGCAGCTACTCAGCAGCATCTTGGATTTACCGGGATCGTAATCAGCCACGAAATACCTGAGGTTTTTCAGGTGTGCGAAAGAGTGGCAATGCTATACAAAGGAAAGGTTGTAATTGACGCTGAAGTAGAGGAATTTCAGAAGTCTAACAACCCAATCGTGCAGCAGTTTACGCGCGGTGATATTGAAGGCCCGATTAAAGTGGGATAGCCGGCAGTTAGGCGGGGAGTTTAAGTTTGGCAGAACAGAAAACTAATGACAGCGATGTAAAGAATTTCACGCCGCCGGCGAAAACCTTCACGGTGGAGTTCTTTGTTGGCTTGTTTGCTTTGGTCGGCTGTGCGGCATTTGGCTACCTATCAATTAACATCGCCGGAATGTCTCTATTTGATACGAACTATTATCACGTCACTGCCGAGTTCGATAATATCTCAGGTCTGCAGGACGGCGCGTCGGTGGAGCTGGCAGGCGTGCCAATCGGAGAGGTTGAGTCGATCAGCCTAACAGACACTTCAGCGAAGGTTCAGATGAAAGTCCTTAAGTCAGTTCCGATTCGGGATGATGACTCTGCGGCGATTCGCACGAAGGGCATTATTGGCGACAGATACGTGAAGATCATTCCAGGCGGCTCGGAGAAAATTGTCCAGCCCGGTGGAGAAATCTTTCAGACCGAATCCGTCGTAGAATTCGAGGAAGTTATCGGTAAATTCATCCATTCGCTCGACAGCGGCGAAGAGAGCTGAGTTTTTCTTAGCGCCGCCTGAAGTTTTTCAGCCGGGGCGCGTCAAAGAAGCAGGAGCTATGATGCAGGCATTTTCAACTCAAACAAATCTTACGCGGCTTATGCGGGCGCTTTTGCTGGCTGTGTTGCTGGCCCCGACTGCCGCTTTGGCGGAAAGGGAGCCCGAAGGGGTCGCGGCCAAGCTTGTTGTCAGCACAATCGATGAAGTGCGCAACACCGTCAAAGCTTCCAGCGGTGAAGACCAGGATGC
>JAGRAN010000160.1 GCA_020434585.1 Bdellovibrionales bacterium | reverse complement strand
ACAAATCGCAGAAACTGCTGCGATATGCATGAAGTAACCGCGATAAATTTCGTTGATGCTTTCGTCGGCTTGCTTAATGCTGGGCCACGCTCTGTCCGGATCCATTAAGATTGACTTTGCGCGCTCTAAAATGAACGACAAATTAAACTGCTGCTGGGCTTTTTGACCCAGAATAAAATCAGGCCCTGAAGTGGTGCCTGCCCCTGTATTGGGCTGCTCGACTTCAATATTTTCTGCTCGGTTGTCCATTGCAACTTCCTCCCCTTGGGTTCGCCGGTATTCTAGGGCTTGTGGATAACTTTTTCTAGGGGGGCTGCTAAGTAGGTGTGGGCCCTTATAGTTTTCGTGCTGAAAGGAGAGTGAGACACGCTAAAGTCTTCGCGTCAGTAATCAAGCCGCTGCAAATGGCATCGTCCACT
The DNA here is from genome assembly GCA_020434585.1 of Bdellovibrionales bacterium. GTDB lineage: Bacteria > Bdellovibrionota_C > UBA2361 > SZUA-149 > JAGRAN01 > JAGRAN01. The sequence goes on along the minus strand of JAGRAN010000160.1, from coordinate 19,815 downwards.
TCACGAGGACTTAACTCCTGAGGGGTAATAAACTCGTCTTCGTCCTGAGGCAGGCTGCTGGGCGTTAGTTCTCGAGCTAGGAAGCAGTGCTGTACTTCGTCGCAAAAGCCGGGCGCCGGATGCAGTATTCCCAGCTCTGTCCAGCTCGCTGCTTTAAAATTAACCTCTTCCTGAATCTCGCGTTTGGCGCAGTGCTCAGGCAGTTCGCCCTGCTCTAAGGTGCCAGCAGGGAGCTCTAGCAGTTCCCTAGCGATCGAGTGCCTGTATTGTTTAGTGAAAATAATGGACCCGGACTCCGTTTGAGGAACGATTATAACTGCTCCTGGATGGCGCACGGTCACGTGGGTTTTGATTTTGCCGTTTGGAAGAAGCACTTCCTGCTCCTCAACGGTAAGGACTCTACCTCTGAAGGCGACATTGGTGTTGAGAGTTTTAAAGCTCATGCGAAGCATACTTGCATAAGTCTAGGGTTGATACCAGGCGGCATGCGTTAACAAGTTAGCTGTTGTCTCCGCATTAAAGTATAGATTAGCTGGGGATGTTGAATATTATTTTCTTTTATTTGTAAGCTGCGAGCTGCGGTGGCGACGAAATAGCACAGGGGATTTTGGGGGACTCAACATGCGATACTCTCTGAGGCTGATTCAACATTCATTTGTTATTGGTTCTTTGTTCTTAATTCCATCTAGTGCTCTGGCTGCTGTTGAGCAAGACGTTCACGTAAGCGGTCCTAACTATAAGATTGTGCGCCTTACCGGTGCAGAGGCTGTTGCTTCGCAAACGCTTCTCGCTGATGACGAAAGCGGAGTGTTTTTTGTTAACGATGCGTCTCAGTCGAATCTACAGCTTGAAGTTGATTTCGGTTCCAGGCCGGCCCACTGCGCAAGTCCTCAGATGAAGATGGGCAGCGACGGAGTTTATCGGTCCGTCGAAGCACTTAAGCCAAATCAATTTGTTTCAATTTGTTTTCCTTTCGCAGGCAGCTATTCGTTCAAAGCAACGCCGGAGTCTGGATCGGGTAAAGTTATCAGCGGCAGCGTCGTGGTGAAGCGATGAATAATAGAATTTTAGTTAACGGAATCTTTGCTGCGGTGCTTGCTGCACTGTCGGCTTGTGGGCCGCGCGCGCAAATTCAGCCGGAGTTTGAACAGGGTAAGGTTCAGACTGTTGCGCTTTTGCCAATCAGAGTTCCGCTGGAAACCCGGGATGAGCGTCGACGCTTTTTGCGATCGGCGTTTGAATCTGAGTTGGCTTCGCGCGGTTATCAGCTGCTGGATGAGAATTTGATTGCGGCGATTTGCGCTGATGTAGAGTGCGCAGAGCGGGCCCAGCTTGCCTCACGCTATCCGGTTAGCGCCTTTGTTGAGGTAAGTATTAACGGCATCGAGCGCAATAATTTCGTGCTGGGCTTCTACAATGCGATTGAGGGCACTTTGCTAGCGACTACGCCTGAAGGCAAAACAATTGCACAAGTCGAGTTTACCGAAAGTAAGCGCGGCGGTTTGGTGTTTGATTCGGGGCAGGTGATTCAGGCGATTAAAGAACAGTATGAGAACTACGGCGATTGGAACTTTAATTCACTAGCCTCAGGATTTGCCCAAGAGGTCGTCGCGGAGCTTCCGAAGATAGCGGCATCAGACAGCGAGACGTTTTCAGCGGCGCCGACGATACAAGAGGTGAGTGTAGTTCCGCGGCGTGCGATGGTTGACCAAGTTTGCGTCTCCGGGACACCAGGTTTGAGAGCGCTGCTGTTCCTCAACCGGAGCATGACTAATTTGCGGGAGACTCAGCCCGGGCTGTATTGCGGTGCATATCGTCTGCCGCAGGAAGTTTACCAGGAGCGGATGCTGACCGTAGAGCTTCGCTCTGCTTTCGGAACTTCGGTGCGCAAAGCGTTTAACGTAGATGATTCTCGAGAAGCTTCTGCTGCCTTCGGGGCTCAGCGGATGAGTGGTCGGTAAAAGGGGAGAGCTGGAATGGGATTCGATAAGCTAAATAGAGTGATGCTAATTGCGCTGCTGATGATGCAGACCGCCTGCGCCGGCACTTATAAGCGGGAACTTTCGTTCGATCCGACCGAGCCGCTGCGCGTTGCGATTTTACCGTTTTACCAAACAGATGCCGCCGACAAGGTCATCACTATGCGTGAAGATGTTTACTTGATCGATCATATTCCGGGGGTATCTGAAGCATCGGAGGAATCTCCTGCCTTGTTTGTGCAGGGTCTTGTTGAAACTGAGCTGCGCCAGACCGGTTTCGACTTATTGCCGTCTGTAGCGGTGGAGGCTGCGCTGCTGCATGGCGGCTATCGCTATGAGCATGGGATCGACCTCGAGAAAATGCGAAAAGCTGACGCGCGTTCTTTGTGCAGCGTAATCGGATGCGATGCTGTGCTCTTCGGTCGCATTACCAAGTGGGACAGGTCATACTATGTGCTTCAGTCTGTCAGTACAGTTGGATTGGAAGTAAATTTAGTTCGAGCTGTCGACAATCAATTGCTATTTACGGCGGCATCCGAGGATTCCGACAGCCGCGGCATCTCTAAGGGTCCGACAGGCTATACGTCGCTAGTTATTGAGCCTCTTCGAGGACTAGACAGCGCAATCATCGTGGACCTTGCGACTAAAGTAGTGAACGAGACAGTCAAACCGCTCGAGACGAAGCGTGCTGACTTGGCGGCGGACGTTTCACCTCCAGTGATTTATGCCTCTTCGCATGATGCGGCTAGCGGCTGGATCGAGAGCGATGGTCGTTTGATGGTGCTGGCCTACGCAACGCCCGGCGTCTCGGCAGCCTTTTCAATCGGTTCGTTGATTAATGATGTGCCGATGTTTGAAACTTTCCCGGGCCATTATTTTGGTGAATTCTATCCCGTCGACTCCGATTCGTTTAATATGGAGCAGGTGTCAGTTTCGGTTCGTGACAAGTTCGGTCGAACAGCTCGCCAAGCTGCGACGAATCAGAAAGTCTCTGTCCGAAGCAGGAGCGAAGATAAGATGTTCGTTCAGGGCACCCGGCGGGTCCAGTAAGCTCACATTCGGGCTAAGTCCTTCAGCGAGCCAAATTTCGTAACTCACTGTTAACACAGTGCTAAATGATGTGGTCCTACCTCTATTCGCCTCCGGCTCCAAAAAAGTTGGAGCGCAAGCGAACTACTCGCGCAAAAGTAGGTCTAAATCGGCAGAAAGCAGCAGTCAGTAGGAAAGCGCGCCGGTTTAGTATGGACATTGGTTTCATAGACACTTCCGCGAAGTCAGCGGTTGAGTTTCCAGCCCAGGTCGGTATGGACGAAGCGGCAATCATTGCGAAGGTCATCGCGGGTGAGCGCGAGGAGTTTCGCCATTTAGTCGAGGCACATCAGGGCTTGGTGTTTTCTATGATGCTTAGATATGTCGGTAACGAAGAAATTGCTCGTGAGTTAACTCAGGAAACCTTCCTTAAGGCATTTGTTCATTTGCAAAGCTTTCGCGGTGACAGTGCGTTCTCTACCTGGTTAGTTCAGATCGGACTTAATCGAGCTAAGTCGCTCGTTTCAACTCGCCGCTACAAGGAGCGTCAGCGTCATGTTGAGTTCGAGGCGGAGCGGCACGGAGGGGAGACAAACGACACGAGTAAAATTGTTGAGCGCAAGCGTGAGGTAGAGAAACTTAGACACGCTATTTCGCAGCTAGAACCGAAATACAAAGAAGTGGTAATCCTCTGCGCCCTCGAAGGGCTGCCGTATGAGGAAGCTGCAGTGATTTTAAAGATTCCTGTTGGCACCGTGAGATCACGGCTGAACAAAGCGCGCCAGACCCTGAAAATTGCTACTCGAGGTGATGAGCAATGAACAACGAATCTGTGAAGCGCTATTTTATCGACTTAATTGAAGGCGGCTTAGACGCCGTGACGGAAGCTCGCGTACTTGAAGCGATTGAGGCCGACGAGCAGCTGGCAAAAGATTTTAACGAATACAAACAAGTTGTCGCACTCGAACAAGCCTTGTCGGGTGAACGATATGAAGTCCCTGCCGGGTTAACTGACGATGTAATGCGGGCTGTCCGTAAGTGGGAGCCTGCTTGGCAGACTAGGTTAACCATGATTAAGAATAATTTCAGCAAATATTTACTGATTCCCGGGAGCGCAGTAGCCGCCACTGCTGCGATCGCCCTGCTCGTGTCACAAAACCAAACGGTGACGGCTAAGCAGGATATAAAACAAATTCTCGAGGATACTCGTCCTGTAACAGACGTAGGTTTTGGTGCTGCAGAATCTGGACCAGTGGTTGTGGACCCAGAAGTGGCTCAGACAGCCGGCACCGACAGGACAACAACCCAACCGCCACAGTCTACACCTGGTTCAGCTGTCTCCGCTTCGATTCCACAGGGTTATCGCGCAGTAACTATCGAGGTCGATTCAGTTTCGGGAGTGGAAGGCTTCGCTCAGCCTGGCACCTCAGTTGATACTGTTGTGAGTTATATCGATCCTGCGACAGGTCAAAGGAAAGCAGTTGTCGCCTCTCAGAACGCTAAAGTCTTGTCGGTCGGAGGAGAGACTGCCGGAAACGGGAGTGCGTACTCTGCTCAGCGAGGAAAGAAGACGGTGACTCTAGCGGTGCCCGTTCAGGAGGCGCTTAAAATTGACACGGCGCGAAAAATGGGAGCAGTTAGCCTGCTTCAGCGATCGAATAGCGATACATCAAATGGTGCAAGCGAAATGCTTGCTGTTAATGATTTAGCTCCTAATTCCTTGTCAGCGACTGCTAACAATCGTCCGGATGGTCTTGTTAGATTTGGCGATAAGGACGGAAAGTCCAAGAGTCTGGAACTTAGAAACGGTCGCTGGACCGCCGCGCAGCCTTCGCCGCAGCCTCCGGCCCCTGCAGCAGTCTCCCGCAAATCACAGCAAAGACCAGATAGGACCTGGGCGCTCGCCAATGACGGCCCCTCTGCAATGGAGGCACCGAGTAAGGGGCGAACCCAAAACGCAGCTTCGTCTGGAGTCGCCGGCAGAGTCGCTGCGGGTGACAGTAGGTCGAGCGGCGTCTCTGATAGAATCAGTAGCATCTTCGGCTCCGGCGCGATGTCCACGGCTCCGTCTCCGCTTGCAGCAAGCGAGCCTGTTATGATTGCCAAGAGCAATCGATTCGAAGAAGTTGGAGGAGTGATCGCAGATGAGCAGGAGGCTGAAATCGCACCGCCGCCTAGTTCTGAATATGCGCGGCGCTATCCTGAAATCGCACCGTACGACTACGTCGTGCCGAATGTCAGCGGCGAGCGCTACGGACACTACGACGAAAACCCGCGCCAAACACCAACGGAAGCTCCGTTTTCAACCTTCGGTGTTGATGTGGACACAGCAAGCTACACCAACATGCGCCGCTACCTCAGCGCAGGAACCCTGCCGCCGAACGACGCTGTGCGCATCGAGGAGTTTATCAACTACTTCGACTACGACTACCCGAGCAAGGCGGATCGACCGTTTACGGTATCCTACGAAATTGCGCCTTCACCGCTGGAGAATGAGCGCTTCCTGTTGAAGGTCGGCGTAAAGGCGAGAGATACGGCAGGAATCGACTCTGAGAAGGGCTGGAACCTGGTATTTCTAATTGATACATCTGGTTCAATGGCAGCCCCGAACAAGCTTCCCTTAGTTAAGCAGAGCTTGAAAATTCTCGCAGAGAATATGCGGCCGCAGGATCGCTTAGCGATTGTGACTTACGCTGGTAATGCACGTATTCTTCTGCAGTCGGCCTCTGGCGACCAAAAGGCGCATATCAACGCCATGATAGACTCGCTGCGCCCCGGCGGAGGAACAAACGGAGGTGCAGGTATTGACCTAGCCTATAATCTTGCTCAGCAAAATATGATTCGCGGTGGAGTAAATCGCGTGATTCTTGCGACTGACGGCGACTTCAACGTCGGCAATTACCACTTCGGTCAGCTGATGAACATGATTGAGCACAAGCGTCGCAGCGGCATTACGCTGACAACCCTAGGCTTCGGCACGGGCAACATCAACGAGCAAAACATGGAGCAGCTTGCCAACCGCGGAAACGGCAACTACTTCTACATCGACTCGTTCAAAGAGGCCCGTCGCATCTTCGACGAGAAGCTATTCTCGACCATCGAAGTTGTCGCCAAAGACGTTAAGCTGCAGGTTGAATTCAACCCGCTGCAAGTCCTGGAATACCGCCTAATCGGCTACGACAACCGCAAGCTTGAAGCGCAGGACTTCGACAACGACGCCAAAGATGCAGGCGAAGTTGGCAGCGGTCACGAAGTCACAGCGCTCTACGAGCTGGTGCTGACAGACACTCCGCTGGCCGACCGTCTGATTAATCAGCGCCGCTACGGCAAGTCCGCGAAGAAAGATATCGAAGTTCCGGAAGCGGTAGCAGACGAGCTGGCCTACATCAAGGTTCGCTACAAAGAGCCGGAAGCTAATCGCTCGAACCTGCTGACTTACAAAGCCAAGCGCTCTGACGTCAGAACCGATGTTGCCAAGACTAGCGATGACTTTCGCTTCGCGGCGGCTGTCAGCTACTTTGGCCACCTGCTTCGTGCGAGTAGATATGCCGGTGCATATAACATGCAGCAGATTGCCGATTTGGCTAAAGGAGCCCTGGGTAGTGATGAGACTGGGCAGCGACGCGAGTTTGTCGAGCTTGTTCAGAATGCTCGCTTTGCTCGGCGCAGATAAGGGATAGGGATAGCGTGCCTCACGAATAGTGGGGCACGCGCCCTTCCCCAAGTAATCCGTGACTCGTGAATCGTGCTCGTGCACGTGCACGAACGGACCCCCGCCGTGGGCTGCGTTTAGTCTTTTGTCTGGGGCGAGCGCCCTTGTATGCCTGCAGAACTTCGCTTGCAGATTTTGAAAAAAGAACTACGTCCTTTTTCGCAAACGAATTTCCTGTGGCATACCCACCCACCAACCACCACCTGCGCTCCAGAGAGGATAGCCCCTGCCAAAAGACTAAACGCATCCCCCGGCTAGTGCCGGGTTCGGGGTAGGGAGGTGAAGGATTTGGTGTCAGGCATCAGGGGCGGTTTTTATTGTTAGTCAGAAATGTATAACCGTCGTTAAGGCCTGACACTAGGAACTTGGGAATTCAGCCGATCTTGCCATTCGTTCGACTTTCAGGGAGCAAAACCAGTTCCTTCGCTCGACGTTCATCTCTATGGTTCTGAATAGGTAGCAAATCAGCAAAAGGTGCGGGGCTTGGGTAGTTCCGGGCCGGGGATCTTCTAGCGTCGGTGGTTGGGTGGTGGGGGTTCGCCACAGGAAATTCGCTTGCCTGCATTGGCGGTTGGACAAGACTATCGAGATCTCTTTGCAAGCGAAGTTCTGCAGGCGGACAGGAACGCTACCCCGGACGGAACTACCCAAGCCCCGCACCGCTGTTCATTTTACCTCCAGCTTTTACGCTGCCAACTGGCGGCCGCTTGAGTCTGTGCTGGTTAGCAGGGTTTTGAAGCCGTGGAGGTAGGCGGCGTATTCTTCTGCTGAGAGTTTGCCGGCTTGGTGGAGCTGGGCCAGGCCTTGCGCGATTGCTTCGGGCGTTGCGTTGATCTTTACGAGAAAGGCTTGGATGTTTCGCTGGACGTCGGCTAGGGAGTTGGCGTTGCTTTGGGCGGCGTTGACTAGGTAGCCGGTTAGGTCTGTGCGGAGTTTTTCGTCTCCGCCAGTGAGGACCGCCGCTAATGGCTGAGCCCAGCCCACTGCTTCGGGGCTAAGCGGGTTTGAGAAGTCGACGTCGTAAGGTGCGCGCTGAGTGCCGTCGGCGTTTTGGTAGCGGTGGCCGCCATCGTAGCCGATGAAGTAGGTGCTGCCGTCGGCTAGGGTGAGGTTGTGCTCGGCGCTTACCAGGCCCAATTGTGCGAGTCCGTCTCGCATGGCGTCGCGCGCTTTTTGATCGGGGTGTTTGCCGGAATGAAATAGACCGGAGATTGCACCTGCTACTCCGCCAATCAAGCCGCCGACGGCAGTGCCAAGGCCTGGCATGATTTGAGTGCCGATGTAGGCTCCGACTGTGGCGCCTTGGATTGCGCCGTTTGCCGGGGTGTTGTGGCCGAAGTTGTCGATTAACTGATACGCGCTGTACGCCGCACCCACTGCGCCGAGAATCGGGCCTGCGCTCGACGAGAAATCGTCGACGGTGGAGAGGATTTGGGTGCCGGCTTGGGTTCCGGCGGCGCCGCCGGTCATTTGTTGAAAGATTGTGTTTACGGCGTCGACCGCTGTTCCGGTGAATTCGGTTTGTCCGAGTTCTTGCATTAGGTATTGGGCGATTTGGCGGTGGGAGTCGAGGAGCGTGTACTGCTGGGCATACATTCCCGCCGTGTCGATCACGGAGTAGGGTGAGCGGCCGCCGAATTCGCGGCTTTGGAGGATGATGTTTGCTAGGTCGAGCAGGAGGCGAGAGCGCTCGGTGTTTTGCAGTTCTGCGACACCTTGCCTGATGCCTACGCCGGATGCCCTGTCTTCTAGAGCCTGGGCTTTGGCGGTGTTGAGGCCGTTTTGGATGCGGGTGAAGAAGCTGGGGGCGGGCGTGCTGCCAGGGACGGCAGGCAGCTGAGTAAGGCCGGGTTGTGAGGCGGTGTTACTTAAGCGAGGTGCGGCGTTTTTTGCTGCGTAGACTGCTGCTGTGGTTTGAGAGCTGGGGACAGCGGCGTTGTAAGGGTTGATTTCCATTCTTCCTCCGTGTTTTTTGTCTTAATCGACCGGGAGGAAGAATGGTTGCTAGTGGACGTGTCCTGCGTTTTTAACTACGAAGCGGGTCGTGACTATTATGTGGAAAACTTCGTCGCTGCTTGCGGCAGATTCTCCCCAGAGTTTTCGTGTGCGTAGAACGGCGCCCGCAGGGTCTTCCGTTACGACTACGCTGTGCACGTCGCCTAAATCTATATTCAAACTTTTAGCAACGCTCTTGGCTCGTGTTTGAGCTGTGCTTGAGGCTTCTTCGATGGCTGCGTCCTTCTTTTTGCCCGCGGCTTCTTCGCTAACGAAGCAGCGCAAGTTTGAGAGAGGCTTGGCGCCGAGTTTGCCCAAGCTGTCGATTGCTTTAGCGCTGTCTGCTCCAGCTTTGGAGTCAATCAATAGCTGCTGCTCGAGCGAGACTGAGCCATCTGCGGCCTTGGTCCCGAGTTTAAAACCCTGCTCTTGAACATCCGCTCCGAATTTTGCGAGTTCGCTGCTAAGGGCGCTGCGCTGCTTGGTGAGCTGAGCGTGCGCGGCTTCGGCAGACTGGCCCTTATCGGCGATGGCGGCGGTTAAGACGCAGCGATCCGGTTCGACTCGGACCCAGGCGTCGGCGGAAACTGTAATGAGCGGCTTGAGTTCATGTTGGGCTAAGGCTTCCGGCGCAATTAATGCGACTGCGCAAAGCAGTGCTGCCAATCGTTTTATCATGAGAGCATTTCCTCCACTTCAGTTCGCTTTGAGGGCAGTTCAGCTGTTAGCACGGTTCTGCCGCCGGGGGTAACCAATACATCGTCTTCTAGACGAACTCCAATGCCGCGAAAAGCTTCTGGGATTGTTTTGTCGTTTGGGTCGAAGTATAGGCCTGGCTCGACGGTGAAAACATTCCCAGCTACGAGCGGGCGAGAGTAAGAATCCTTTTCTTTTCCACTTTTGGTCCAAAACAGCGGATTGATGTCATGGACATCCAAGCCCAGCCAGTGAGAAGTGCGGTGCATAAAGTATTTTTTGTATGCGCCTTCAGCCATCAAGGTCGGGACGTCGCCTTCAAGAATTCCCATATCGACTAGTCCGCGCGTTATCTCTCGGCATGCTGCTAGGTGAATCGAGTTTAGGTTTGTTCCGGGTCGAACTCTGTCACAAGCAGCGCGTAGTGCTTTTTCAACGCAGTCATACACGTCAGCCTGCGCACCGATGAATCCGCCTTCGGACGGGTAGACTCGCGTGACATCTGCGCAGTATCCACGGTGTCTTGCTCCCGCGTCGATAAGCAGCATTTGGCGCTTCCACAGCGGCTGATGACTCGGATGGTGGTGGAGCACAGCGGCGTTCCGTCCTGAAGCAACAATCGTATCGAACGCAGTGCCTGAAGCGCCAAGTTCGACGAAGTATTGCTCGAGTGTGCGAGCACAGTGAATTTCGCTTTTAAAAGTTTTTAGCTGTTTAGCGAGTTTGGCAAAGCTGTGAGTGGTAATATCAGCCGCGTGCTTGAGCGCTCTTATTTCGTCGCGGTCCTTTACGAAGCGCATTTCGCTTAAAATGACGCGGGCGTCTTCGAGGCCGGTCGGGCATCCGGGACGGGGAGCTGTCGGGTTTTGAAACAAGCTAAAAACAAATCGGTCGAGTTCTGAATCGACTCCCGGACCGTAGTAAAGCTTCCTGCTGCCTTTCACTAATTCTTCTAAGTCGTCCGGCAGCTGTTCGATGCAGCGAACTTCGTCGACCTCAAAGCGGCGCTTCGCACGGCGCACCCCTAAACGTTCACCTTGCCATCTTTCGGCTACGGCATCACGGTCTCTTACAAATAGTACTGTCCTAGGACCGCTGCTTACACCGCGAAGAACAAGCGCGCACCCGGGCTCTTCGACGCCGGTTAAATACAAAAAATTTTGGTCTTGAAAATATTCGTAATGCTGGTCACGGCTCTTTAGTCTTGCCGGAGCTGCGATTAGCAGAGCGCAGTCTCCCTTTATGCTGCGCAAAAATGAATTGCGCCGACCGCGAAAAACGGACTCTCGTGCCTCATTTGCGCTAGCCATAAATGTGCGCCGCCATTAACCTCGATAAATACTCAGCAATCAAAGAATTCCATACTTACTTTGCAGGATTTCAATGATTGGATAGATTACATGACCTTATCCTTGAGCGCCAAACTTATTGCCGATTGAATTTGCCGAGGCGCCAAGTCGTTATTAAGAGAGTCGCATGAACGGACAAATCCACTCAACAACTATCCTGGCGCTGCGTCACCGCGGCTCGACCGTGTTTATCGGAGACGGTCAGGTTACCGTTAACAACACGATAATGAAGCACGGAGCCGTAAAGATTAGGCGGCTTGAGCGAGAAAAAGTCCTGACGGGCTTTGCTGGTTCCGCGGCGGACTCTTTTGCATTGTTTGAGCGATTCCAGGCCAAGTTGGGAGAATTCCAGGGCAGTCTGCAGCGCGCTTGTGTTGAACTGGCGAAAGAATGGCGCACTGACCGTTACCTGCGCAAACTTGAAGCAATGATGGTAGTCGGAGACAACGAGCAGTTGTTTGTCTTAAGCGGGGTCGGAGATGTGATTCGTCCAGATGATGACATTGCTGCGATTGGGTCGGGCGGCAATTTTGCTCTGGCCGCTGCTCGTGGGCTGGTACGTGGTGCCGGTGACTCGATGAGTGCCCGCGAAATTGCAGAAACGGCAATGACTGTTGCAGCCGAAATCTGCCCGTTCACCAACCAGAATTTTAACATTGAGGAGCTTAACTGAGCTGATGGGAAGTGAGGGAGTAGCGACGGTTCAGGAAAGTCTGACACCGCGAGAAATTGTCAGTGAGCTTGACCGTTATATTATCGGGCAAGATGAGGCCAAGCGCGCAGTTGCAATCGCGCTAAGGAATCGCTGGCGCAGGCAGCGCGTGCCCGCAGGAATCCGCGAAGAGATAACACCAAAAAATATCATCATGATCGGCCCGACTGGAGTCGGCAAGACGGAGATTTCCCGCCGACTAGCAAAACTTGCCCGCGCCCCCTTTGTAAAAGTAGAAGCAACCAAATTTACCGAAGTCGGCTATGTGGGAAGAGATGTTGAGTCTATCATCCGCGACCTAGTTGAAGTTGCGCGTCGCCTGGTGCGCAAAGAGCAGCGAGAGTTTGTTCGTGAAAAGGCTTCAGCCGCTGTGGAGGAACGTTTGCTCAATTTACTGCTTCCCGATAGTGGAGCGGACGATTCGAGCAGCGCAAACACACGAGAAAAACTGCGAGGTTTGCTGCGAGACGGCAAACTTGAGGAGCGAATCGTCGAAGTTGAAATCAGCAAGCAGAATTCAACTCACCTTGAAATTCTCGGACCTCCGGGAATGGGTGAGCTCGAAGGGCAGTTAAAAGATGTGTTCTCTAACATCATGCCCAAATCCAAAGAGCGCCGGACACTGTCAGTGACGGAAGCTCGGGGAGTGCTGCTCGATGAGGCGATGGACGATTTGATCGACGAGGACGCGGTTTCGCGTGAAGCTGTCAGCCGCAGCGAACAGTCCGGTATCGTCTTTATAGACGAGATCGACAAAGTTTGCGGCTCCTCAGAGCGGGGCAAGGTGCCGGACGTGTCGAGAGAGGGAGTTCAGCGAGATTTGCTGCCGCTGGTTGAAGGCTGCACGGTCAGCACCAAATACGGGACAATTAAAACAGATCACATCCTGTTTATTGCCTCCGGTGCGTTTCATACCGCAAAGCCGTCGGATCTAATGCCTGAGTTTCAGGGCCGATTCCCGATTCGCGTCGAGCTTAAAAGTTTGCTTGCGCCGGAATTCGTTAGAATATTAACTGAACCACAGAACGCGCTGACAAAGCAGTACGAAGCGCTGCTTAAGACTGAAGGAGTGACGATCCAATTCGCTGCTGATGCGCTTGAAGCGCTGGCCCAGATTGCGGAGGATGTTAATTCTCAGACTGAGGATATCGGGGCGCGGCGGCTGCATACTTTGCTTGAGCGAGTTCTTGAAAGTTTGTCGTTCAAAGCTCCGGACCAAAACGGTTTAGCAGTCTACATCGACAAGGCGTACGTCGACGAACAGCTCGCAGAGATTGCGCGAGACAGGGATTTGTCACGTTACATACTGTAAAGTGAAGGAAGCGTTATGAAGCGATTTTGTATTGTTCTGCTACTGGCTGGGGCTTTGGCGTGCGGTCGGATGGGACCACCCCGCCCGCCGGAAGATTTCGCGCCTGCTGCCCTGAAAGCCTTCGAGGTGCGTGGCACCGTTGGGGGAGTCGTGCTGCGCTGGAACGCACCTGAGTCAACCGCTGCAGGTGACCCGCTTGAAGATTTGCTCGGATTTTCGGTTAAGCGCAGCAGCTTTGAAGTTGGAGAGTCGCCTGACTACGATGAGCTAGTCTTCGTCGAGTTTAACTCTGAAGAGCCGGCGGCCGAACCGGAGAACGTCAAGACTGCCAAACTGTTTGAATATAATGATAAGGCAGTCGAGCCGGGAAAGGTCTACGACTATCTAGTTGTCCCGGTGAACGAGCGCGGTGTTGAAGGCGAGATTCCGGGGAAGGCTCGGGTTACGTTTATCGGTCAATCGAGTATAATCGAGCTGCAGTAGGGCTACTTAGGGCATACGCAGCCATGAAAGAAACACGCACTAGAAAAAATTCCGGAACCTACCGCGTTATCCGCAAGATGTCGCAGTCCACAGGCAGTGGCGTATATCCGACAATCGATCCCCGGGATCTAGTTGAGCCAGGAATGCTGAACCCGAGCGCTGCTCCGGGCGACAGTCGTGACCCACTGGCCTTCGTAAAGATGCACGCCGGCGGCAATGACTTTGTCATCATCGACGGACGCTACGGCCTGCCGGCAGAAATCTCACTTTTGGCTCGCGCGATGTGCGATAGGCACTATGGAGTCGGTGCAGATGGTCTGGTTGTTCTCGACAATTCCACCACCGGCGATTTTCGGATGATTTTCCGCAATCCTGACGGCTCGACTTCCGATATGTGCGGAAACGCTCTGCTATGCTTGGCACGGTTTGTTTACAAATTGGGAATGTGCGGTCCCGGCAAGCGTAAGTTCGATTTTGAAGCGGGTCTAAGAAAAATCAGCGCCCACGTTATTGGCGGCGGTGAAAGAGTTCGAATAGACATGGGCCAGCCCATACTAGACGGAGCCGGCATCCCGACTAGTGAACCGGGAAGGCACATCGGAGCCTCGCTTCCAGTAGACGGTCGGGAGATAAAGTGCTCAGCCGTTGGTATGGGAAATCCGCACTGCGTGCTGGAAGTCGACGAACTTTCAGACGAGTTAGTTGAGGATTTAGGCCCTAAAATTACCTCCCACGAATTTTTCCCCGAAGGAACTAACGTCGAGTTCGTCAAAGTCCTCGACCGAAGGAATCTGCAATTTAGGGTTTGGGAACGCGGAGTTGGCGAGACTTTATCCTGCGGCAGCGGCGTTTGTGCGGCGGCTGTAGCAATGATGCTTGAAGAAAGAGTCGAGCGCGAAGTGCGGGTCGCTACCAAGGGCGGTGAATATGAGGTAAGTTGGAACACAGGCAGCGACAGGGTGTCGCTGACCGGCATCGCAGATATCGTATTTACCGGAGAGTGCAATCTCGACCAAGGAGTCGGCCGCCGTTTGGACGACTTGGCTCTTTAGCCGGGTAGGAGTGAGACAATGTTTTCAGGAACAATTACCGCGCTGATTACTCCATTTGAAGCCGGCAGCAAGGGCACAAAAATAGACTTCGACGCCCTTAGCAGTTTAATCGAGTGGCAGCTCGACTGCGGCATCAACGGCTTTGTCGTCTGTGGAACGACAGGCGAGTCTGCAACCCTAACGACTGACGAGAAGTTGGCTTTGTTCAAGCACGTCGTCAAGAATGTTCGAGGACGAGTGCCGGTAATTGCCGGAACAGGCAGCAACAACACCGCGGCATCGGTAGAGCTGACCAGCAGTGCCAAGAAGTGCGGAGTCGACGGTGTCCTTGCTGTAACCCCGTATTATAATAAGCCGACCCAAGCCGGCCTAATACAGCATTTCAGCGCGATAGCCGATGTTGGAGTCCCAACGATTCTCTACAATATTCCAGGAAGAGTCGTGATCGACATCAGCAACGAAACTTTCAACGTCCTAGCCGATCACAAAAGTATTGTCGCCGTTAAGGAAGCGTCCGGTTCTGCCGCAAAGCTTCTTGAACTAGCGCAGACCGTGGGCGGTCGCTTAGAGCTTCTGTCAGGCGAAGACCACATGACTTATTTCGTAATGGCAGCAGGTGGTACCGGCGTAATTTCTGCCAGCTCAAATGCCATTCCAACTGCCATGTGCAGCATCACGAACGCGATGGCTGAGGGCGACTTCAATCAAGGGCGCGAAGCTCAGCTAGCCGCTCTACCGGCGATTAAAGCTTTGTTTATCGAAACGAACCCAGCACCAGCGAAGGCTGTGCTTGCCGCGAGCAAGCGCATCGCCTGTGAAGACCTGCGCCTGCCGCTCGTCCCAGTTTCTCAGCAGAATCGTGAAATTCTGCTGGATACGGTAGCTGTTGCGTAGTTCCGGTGAGCAATAGTCCGAAAATCTGCTTAGTTGGCGCAACGGGACGCATGGGCCGAGAAATCGCCCGGCGAGCCCAGGTCGTCTGCGGTATTGTTGAAAGTGGGGCGTCTGAAGAGTCGCTCGAAGGTTTCGACTTTCCGATCGGCACCGCATTTAATGACTGCTGTCCCACGATCAATATCGTTGTTGATTTTTCGACCCCAACCGGTACGGAAAAAGCTCGCGCAATAGCAACCAGCCTCTCTGTTCCGCTGCTGGTAGGAACGACCGGTCTTGACGATGCTCAGCGTGCTGCCTTAGAGCGCGACAGCTCGCAAATCCCAGTCCTTGTCTCGGGTAACTTCAGCTTAGGTATCAACGCCATGCAGCTGCTAGTCGAACAGGCGGTAAAGCTTCTTCCGGAAGCGGATGTCGAGGTCCTCGACATTCATCACCGAGCCAAAGTCGACGCGCCGAGCGGCACAGCATTCATGTTGGCCCAGTCTGCGCTGAAGGGGCGCGGCGGAGAGTCGAAATCTGCTTTGATTACATCGCGCGATGATGTCAAAGCTGCTCGCAAACCTGGCGAGATAACACTTCAGTCGCTGCGCGGCGGCGGGGTTCCGGGTGAACATACGGTTTACTTGTTTTCGGACTCGGAGCGAATTGAAATTACTCACCGCGCCGGCGATCGCGGAATATTTGCTGACGGCGCTGTTAAAGCAGCGTCTTGGCTGATTGGAAAGTCCCCGGGATTTTATTCGATGCGGGATGTGCTGGGGGCTTAGCGCCTATTTGCCTTCAATAGCGCGAATCAGCCAGTTAGTGTCGTGCTCGACTTCATTGATCATCGGCGAAACTCCTGAAACGCTTCGATTGTAATCTTCGAGTTCTTCAGCCAGCAGAAAGACTTCCGGTTTGCCGTACAGGTAAAAATACGTGTACTTGATTGCGTTAATCGCAATTGCGTTTACCACTGCCCACACGAACACTACTTTCCATGGGGCTTCGACCAGCTGAAACTGAAATGCGCGGCGTTTGCGGTAGCTGGTAAATAGGTCGTCGCCGAGCGTAGCATTGCCCTTTGCTGCCGCGTGATAGCGTTTCAGCATTTCAGTCGAGTCGGCGACCTTATGTTGGTAATGCTTTTTACCCATATACCTTGTTATGACGTGCAGAGTGATTGTGTAGCTGAAAACTTAGCGTCGACAGTTGCTGCCCAAGCTTGGAAATTGCCTGATATTTAGTAGTGAATTCGGGATGTTTGAGATTCGGCCGTGATCAAGGGATCCTCGCTGGTAACGCTGGAGCTAACAGCACGGACGCGGGGAAGCATCTCATAACAATGGTAGACGCGTGCGTCTTAGCGCATAGGAATGTCTGCAATTATAGCAACTTAGGTTGAAGGCATGGGATACAACCGGCACCGCAAGCGAGCCAAATACAAGCGCCAGTATACCTTTACTAAGACAAAGGCTGCGATTGGATTTCTCGTATCAGCTTGTCTGAGCATTCTGCTCAGCACTGTGGTTGAAACCTACCAACACTACGCCTACCGCACTGCTAAGCGTGTGGTTACTGGCAGTGCTGGCACCAGCTTAGGAAATCCCGTCAAACGTGTTCCAATTCCGGGCCCAGCTCTAGCGCACGCAGAGACTATCGACGCTCCTCCGCAGGGTTCACAGCCTGATAAGCCAGCGTCTTTAAACGAGCTTGAAGATCGACTTCATGCTATGAAAAAAGCCGAGGAAGCAGAAGACAAGTAGCTTCCCACTCCGCTGTATCCTAAAATGTGGCTTTTCTAGAACGACGTGAGGTTTCATGGCTGAGTATTCGTTTGCCTTGTCCGAGGAGCAGCGCCTGATCCAAGAGAGCGCGCGCAAATTTGCCGACAATGAGATCTGGCCCGCCGCACCGGCTTTTGATCGCAGCGGAGATTTTCCCAGAGATCTTATCCTGAAAGCCTACGAGCTGGGCTTCGTCAACCAATTGATTCCGGAGGCGCTGGGCGGAGCTGGCTTGTCCAACCTCGATACGGCTCTCGTAGTTGAGGAGCTGGCGTCGGGCTGTGCCGGGATTACGACCTCTTGCGTCGCCAACGACCTCGCACTGATTCCAATTGTCATTGCCGGAAGCGACGAACAAAAGAAGCGCTTCGTAAAAGACATCATCGCCGCGCGCAAGTTCGCGTCGTTTTGCCTGAGCGAGCCGGGTGCGGGCTCAGATGTGGCAGGCCTGAGCTGCAAACTCGAGAAGGTGGATGGTGGCTATAAGCTTAACGGAGCAAAACAGTGGATCACTAACGGCGGAGTCGCGGATCAATACACTGTCTTTTGCACTATGGACAAAGAGCTGCGCCACAAAGGCATTTGCTGCGTAGTTGTTCCAGCGGACGCGGAAGGTGTTAGTCACGGTCCTCATGAAGATAAGCTAGGACAGCGTGCTTCAAATACTACGACAGTCAATTTTGACAACGTCTTCGTTCCCGAAAGCAGCCGCATCGGGAAGGAGGGTGAAGGCTTTGTGATCGCGATGGAGACGCTCGATATTACACGTCCCCTGACTGGAGTAATTGCAGTCGGTATCGCCCGCCGAGCACTTGAATGTGCGCTTTCTTATGCCTGTCAGCGCAAACAGTTTGGAAAAGCGATTGCAGAATTTCAGGGAATTCAATTTATTCTTGCCGATGCTGCGACTGAGATTGACGCTGCGCGGCTGCTGACTCTGCGTGCCGCCTGGATGCGCGACAACGGAATAAACAACTCACTCCAATCCTCGATGGCCAAGCGCTTTGCCGCAGATACAGCAATGAAAGTAACAACCGATGCAGTCCAGGTTTACGGCGGCTACGGCTATACCAAGGACTATCCGGTCGAGAAGCTGATGCGAGACGCCAAGCTGCTGCAAATCTACGAAGGCACCAGCCAGATTCAGCGCGTCGTAATTGCTCGTGAGTTGGTAAAGGCCGCCGCGGCGAAAGAAAGCTAGTAAAACCAGCGGAAATTGTTTGGCTTCACAAGCCTTCCTATACTCGGTATATCAATAGCCGATTTTGTTGCTTAGATATGTAAGTAATTGACAGTAGGAGTCTGATGGCCAAGATCCTAGTTCCGGTTAAGCGAGTTCCCGACTACGAAATGAAGGTGAAGATTGCACCTGAAGGGAACGCCATTAAAACTGATTCAATTAAGTGGATCGTTAACCCGTTTGACGAAATTGCAGTTGAAGAGGCCGTTCGAATAAAGGAAGCCGGTAGTGATGTTGAGGTAGTTGTAGTTTCGATTGGCCCGGAAGGGACTTCAGAACAGCTACGCACGGCACTTGCCATGGGCGCGGACCGCGCAATTCAGGTAATCACCGACGCGGAAATAGACTCCGACTGCGCTCACAGGATTCTGGCTGCAATTTATCAACAAGACGATTATCAGCTCGTGATTATGGGCAAGCAGTCTATTGATTCAGACGCGAATCAGACCGGACAGCTGCTCGCCGCTAAACTTGGCCTGCCTCAGGCAACCTTTGCATCGAAACTGGAAGTAAGCGGTGACTGGACAAGCGCTAAGGTAACCCGCGAAGTCGACGGCGGATTGGAGACAATCAGCGTTACGCTTCCGGCAATTGTTACGACCGATTTGCGCTTGAACGAACCGCGCTACCCGTCACTGCCTGGTATCGTGAAAGCCAAGAAAAAGCCGATGGACGTAGTCGAATTGTCCTCGCTCGGAGTGGAAGTCTCACCGAAAGTCAGAGTGTTGGCGATGGAGCCGCCTGCGGCACGATCTGCCGGCATCAAGGTTGAAAGTGTTGCCGCGCTTGTGGACAAGCTTAAGAACGAAGCAAAAGTAATATAGGGGGCGCGATGAGTATTTTAGTTTATCTCGAAAATGCAGGCGCTGAATTACCAAAAGGTGCCTTGTGCACTATCGTTGCAGCTCTTCAGGCCAAGAGTGCCCAGGGCCATGATAAAGCAGTTGGACTCATTCTGGGAAATGAAGGCGCCGACGCTGCGGCCAACGTTGCCGCGGCCTACGGGCTGGATGAAGTTCTCTACGTGCAAAACGCCGGCTTAGATCCGTATCTAGCGATCCCTCATGCGGAAGCGATTGTCGCGGCTGCACAGGAGTGCGGTGCTTCATTGGTGATTGGCCTCTCGAGCACTCGAGGCAAGGACGTGATGCCGCGAGTTGCTCAGGTGCTGGATGCCGGCCAAGCCAGTGATGTGCTTGAGTTCCTATCTGAAGGAAAGTTTAAGCGCCCGATGTATGCGGGTGACATCATTGCCACCGTAGAAATCACGACTGACAAGAAGGTGACAACGGTGCGTCAGACGGCATTTGACCCTGCTGAGAAGTCGGGTTCGTCGTGCTCCGTGCGCGCCCTGCAAGTTGCACTTAGCGGCACTGATGCTCAAAAGTTCGTCGCTTTTGATACCGTCGAGTCAGAGCGACCCGAGCTTACTGAAGCTGACATCGTAGTTAGCGGCGGACGAGCAATGAAGTCTGAAGAAAACTTCGAAAAGTATATAGCGCCGCTCGCAGACGCTCTTGGTGCGGCAATAGGCGCCAGCCGCGCTGCAGTTGATTCCGGCTATGCACCGAACGACTGGCAGGTCGGCCAGAC
>JAGRAN010000159.1 GCA_020434585.1 Bdellovibrionales bacterium | reverse complement strand
AAAGAGGTAATGCTTCAAATTGCTAAACAGCAGTTTAAAGCTCTGGGCAGCAAGTTGTTCGGGTCCAAAGATGAAGAAGAGTCGGAAGGCACCCCTGCTGTCTTAGCTGCTCAGGACGAGCCTGACGGTCCAAGTGACAACCTTCCGGAAAAAAAGAAAAAGAAAGGTTCACACCTCAGGCTGATCAAGTAGCGAGTTTTGCAGCAGCCTCTGCATGTATCGCCACATGCCGCAGCACGCGCAGATGAATCTGATGAATGATAAAATCCGAATAAGTTTTCCAATACCAGCTAGGCCAGATGCGATGCTGATACCATGTCGTTCCTTCTAGCAGTGAGCGTCCGCCGCTTAAACTATCGATCCTAAACCTACCGCGTCGGCTGCTCATGAAGTCCAGGTGAGGCGCATTAATGTTAGAATACACCGACCACTCTTCCATCGGCGGCGGATTCTCCGCTACTGAAAATTCAAGAAGATGCGGTGGCTCCCAGCGCTCAATTGGCTCAACAAAACTGCCCGTCGAAAAAGTGCAGTAGCGCACCGCACCGACCCCCTCCCCCTCAATTCTTGCCTCTGTCGGATATGCAATCCCCATAGCGAACACCAGATTGGAGGGAACATCAAGTTTGGGAAACTCAATGACGAATTGCCAAACCTCTTCCGGCGGCGCATTTACGACGATGGAAGTTTTAACTTCAAACAGTTCCGGTTCGGGCACAGCTGTCCGCTCAAGGCCCATCAACACTGGCAAAAATAAGGCAAAGCAGCCGCACACCGCACCTGACGAGGAGCTGCGAAGCGTTCTACTAAGCGCTTTCCCCAGCAGCGCACCGGGGATGCAAACGATGAACCCAATTGGCGCAGCCATCAGAAGACAAACAACCCCTTCTATGGCCAACCCAAATATCACAGTTCCCAACACCAGAACTGAACTCATACCAACCAACACGCTCTGGCCTGTACTTCGAGGTTCGCGAACATTGTGCAGCAGTGCCGAAAGTAGTCCGCAAAGAAACGGTATCCCGACAAACAAACCCCAACCGTAAGTCTCGAGCACGGCAGTTGATAGAAGCACTACGGCAAGCCCCAGGATAGTCGACAACAAGCATCCAAGCGCTGCGCTGCCTAATGCACTCTCAGGCATCATTCGGTAGAGCATGGAATTTTGTGCCTCATCACTGCTCGTATCAGCGGCGCTCGGCAGGACTGAAAGCAGGAAGAACGAAATTAGGTTCAAGACCGGAACGAAGAAAAGCAGTATCCAGCTTGGATTAAGCCCTGCATCACGAAGACGCCGAACAGTAAGCGATGTACCAAACCAAATGAATGGAACCGCTAGCAGCAACATTGTTTCGTAAAAGATCACCTGTTGCTGCGACAGCAGGTCAAATTTCACTGGAATTGGAGGATAAAAGTAATGCTGTGGATACCAAGCTGTTCCCAGCATTGACGCGCTAAGCAGGCGATCGATGTTGTACTTTATTAAGGCCAGCACCACGCCGTAGAACGCATAGGTTCCACGATCGACCGTGCCTTCAAAGGTAGTAAGCGAAACTCTTCGGCGTGGCCGCTCTTCGCTCAATACAGGTCCTCTCCCTGCATCAACGACTCTTCAAGCCTGTCAGCCGTACGAGCAAGGTGTTCAACGACGTACTTCAATTCATCCAGGCTAAGGGTGGTATAGGGCAGATTTTCGCACATGATGATGTACGGTTCGCCTTCAATATCAGTCGCGGCCAGGTGACCGATCGGCTGCATGGTGTTGATCTTCAAGCACAGGACGGGATCAATGCTAGAAAGACTTGCTACCGGGGTATTTAAATGTAGATAGCGTTTGCCGTCAGTAAGCTCGACTTCGGTTATCGCAATTCCCTGCTGACGATTCGTCTCAGGAATCGTAAATAAGAAGCGCATCAGCAAATGCTCATCGTCTGTCAGCTCGTAAGACTGTTTTAGGCTCTCACGAATTTCGTCGAACGTTACTCCCATCAGTGCCCCCTGTGGTAAAAAAGGAATTGTCCCGCACTTGAGAGTAAACGATTGCTATTGCGCAATCAATGCAGAGCTTTCAGCAGGCTTAATACCGCAGCAAAATTTCGGATATCCAGGGTCTAGCCTTAGACTTACTTAGCCGCCGCTTAGGTGGACATAGAGGTCCGAAACCGGAAACGCAGCATCTTCTGTTCGAAGCGCAAAACTCTCAAACGGATTGGACGCCGCACTGTACTGATAATAGTAAATTCGATCGATCCCGGGAATTTCGCTTCGCAGAAAAGGCCAAACTTCTTCGACATACGGCAGCTGACTATTCGGCCCAATTTCACCGGATTCAGTAATCCAAATAATGCTCTGGAGTCCGTTTAAGAAGTCCGCAACGCCCCCGCCTTTGACCACCTTCTCGTACTGCTTTCCGTAGAAGTGAATCGCCCAAACATCAACTAGCGCCTCTGCCCCGAGGTCTCTTAAACGCTTGTTATAATCTAGATTAGCTGAGCCGCTCTGCTGAATCGAACGCGTAGCACCTAGCACGACCAGCCGCTGAGGATCTTCCTGTTGAATTGCAGCCGAGGCCCACTGAAGCATCTCGAAGTAAAGCTCGGGAGACTGCAAGCCCAAGGACTCGTCGGAAGGAACAATAATCGCGTCGGGCTCGTTGAAGACTTCGTAACCGACAATTCCACCTTTTCCCGCGTAGCGCCGCACCGTTGGTCGCAGCCATTTTTCAACAAAAGTCGCGCGCGGATTTCCGCCGATCCAGTTTGCCGGGTTCATCATCCAATCCGGGGTGTGTGTCAGAACAACGAGCACATCCACACCAGGCGGAATCGAGTTAATAATCGAATCGTAGAACGAGTAATTCGGAGACGCATTGGGAGACGGCTGCACCTCGTTAGTCCAGGCGAACAATACTCGAACGTATTTAAGTCCAAGGTTGTTCTTGATATCGGAGAACTGACTACTAGTGGAGCCTACTCTCGGGTTAACAAAGAAGTTGTTCACTCCCATCCGCGTTTTATCGATTGGCTTGCGTTCGGGTGCGTCCAATTCAAGCTGCAGGGCCTCAACAGCATCTTTAACATCGCTGCAGGCCGTGAGGCCTGCTCCGTAGCTGAGCAGCAACAGCGCCGTCAGGATTCTTACTGCAATTACTTTCATTTACGCCTCACCTAAAGTGACAAGCATTGTCACTCGCTTGCAAAGTGGAACACATATTGGCAGCCCGAATTGGCCGGTACAAGCTTCATTTCGGGCTTACGCCGACTGCCTGTTAAGTAAGATGAAGTATGCAAGAACCGTGCATTCTCGGGCTCTTATAACGGCCAAGCCAAAACCTCCCCAGCCCTTGGACACTTACGCCAAGACGAGCTAAAATCACGAGCAATCTTCTGGAGATTTAGCTGTGAAACCATGGAAGTTGTTGCTTAGTTTATTTGCGCTTACTGCCTCTGCTGCATGCAGCTCGGCCAGCCCGGAATTTGATTGGGAAGAATACCGCGCAAGACTCGAAGATCGACGGCAGCTGCGCGAAGAGGCCCGCATGAACCGAGAACTGGCGGACATTAACCGCCAGCTTACCTATGATTCGATTTACTACGGTCGATAAGCGAACGCTGTAAGACTACCGATTGCTCCAGGTGTTCTCCAAAAGCGATCGGGCACCGCCTGCGTGACTGGTAACACCATTTTCAATTTCTTCTGGCTCAAGCTCAACTTCTTCCGTCGCAGCAAAGAGCCATCCGCCCTGAGCACGATGAAACCGCCAAGTTTGACGCTCTAAGCGTTCTTTTACGTAGTAGCTGCCGCGCTTGTTAAAGTAGCGTGTCCGAACGTCGACCCACGCAATATTCTCATCGGCTTTAATTTCCATATCGTCGACAGCTTGATCGACAATCTTCTCGTTGCGACGACGCACCTTAGCGATCTTTCTAAAACCCTCTCGCGCTTCGGGCTCAATAAAAGTCGCTGCTTCGTCAAGCACTCCCCAATAGACTTCGCGGTTAAATTCATCAACCCGTGTTTGGAGAAGGCCCTTTTTCTGTGCGTCAGTCGCTGTAAGATCGGTAAAAGAAGAGTGCTTACTCATGCCGGAGCATGAAATTGCGGGGACAATCAGCAGAGCAAAAAATAGTCTTCTTAGCATCAAAGCACTCCTGGATTCTTCGTTGAAGCAAGCCAACAATACACAGATGGCGGATAAGAATAAAGCCGCTGATTAAGTGGTTGAATAGATGCAAAATGTTCTAATGCTTGGCGTTCCACGACATATGTTCGAGCCCGGACACCCAGGTAGTTCCGAAGTAACCGCCTCGAGTAGTTACGGCGAGCACGCTTTGACCGGCTTCAAGCGGTTTAGCAAACTCCGACCTCACCATGAGGCTTTCACTGCTGCCCGGCTCCCGCCAGGAGGCGACTGACAAGTAAGCTCGCTCTCCGCGCTTTTTCACGTCGAGCAGTTTGGCCTGATGAAAACTTTCTGTGCTCGTGTCCCAGGTAGAATTGATGTGAAGATATGCGGCCGCAGAAAGATACACCAAGCCCGGCACTGCAAGCATTGCTGCAAGGGCGATTTTTCTCAAAGCGTTAGCGCGGGAACGGATTACAATTGTTACCATCGCAAGATATGCAATTATTAGCGGAAGCCCCAGGATCATACCTCTGATAAAAACTCTGGTCCCGTCCAGCGGCTGCGCACTTAAAGTGGAAGAGTCGTAGAGAGAAACTCCCACTGCGGCGATCGCTGCAGCAGACCCTAAGACTAAAGTGCTTCGCAAAAAAGTTTCAATGGATCCGAGGAGGCGTCCCGGATAACCAACCTTTTTCAGCGCCGCGGCCAGCGAAGCAAGCTGCTCCGCAGCTCGAGCAACGTGGATTGCCTGCAAGTTTCCTTCGTCAATCCTACCAAACCCCCGCACTCGGACTTTGTGCTTAAGCACTTGGACTTCGTCAAAATTGTTCAGCAGAGCTCTGCCAATCGGATCACGCACGTCGGAACTACTCAGCACGTACTTAGTCTGCTGGGGTAAATCCGTTTCGATGAACCAGCGGTTGTCGAAAAGATCGTCTCCCGTCTGCACCTCAGCCAAGAGCCCAAGTTTCTTTAGTGCGCTTTCGTGGCCACCTTCTTTATAAACTTTGAAAGCGGCCGGGGTAGCGCATTCAGTGACCAGTTCGAATGAAGCCTGCAATCCTGCTCCACTAGGCAAGTAAGACGCGTTCACTGGGACATCGCCGATCTTTAAGTTAAATCCTGACCCGCGAAGCTGTACCGATAACGGGCGGCACAAACGCTCAAGAGCGGCCCTCTCTGCTTCGGTTAAATGACCTGAGGCTCGCCGGATGTGCTGCGGCAGAGATTTAAATATGACGTAAGCAGGAATGAAGCACGCAACAGCAAGCTCTAGGGCGAGGCGATACTCTCCCATCGCAAGCGTAATCAGCACAAACAGTGAGCCGAGAACGAACAAGGGACCCAGCACAAGTGTTTGTATGAGCTTAAGCGCCAGCCGGCGCCATTCTTCAGCGGTCTGCATCGACAGAGAAAAGGTACATTAAAATTTCACCTACGGCCGATTGTATCCTCCCATTATATGGACCACAAACCTACTTTTATTCACTTAAGGTTGATCACCAAACAACTCAAATATCCGCAAAGCGGATTTGACAAGGTCCGCTCTCTGATGCTGGATGTTAGCGGCACCGAGCGATGACCCAGGAGATGCATCAAGATGAAATCTTTTCTCCCTACTGAAGAAGATTCTCATTTTCCAATTCAGAATATCCCATTTGGAGTTTGCCAGCGTGCAGACGGGCACGCCCACTGCAGCACTAGAATTGGAGACTTTGTGCTTGATTTGTTCGAACTCGAGCAGCTGGGGATATTCGATTCTCTCGGATTAGAGGTTCCCCAACCGTTTGATAAGCCTTCGCTTGATGTATTTATGGGTCTTCCCCATCAGGAACGAAAACAAATTCGCGAAGCAATTCAAGCTGTGCTCTCAGAAGACTCGGTACACAAAGCAGCGGTGAAGAAAATCATCGTCCCTGCCGACTCGGTTCAGCCCCTGCTTCCAGCCACAATTGGTGATTACACAGATTTTTACGCCTCGCGCTGGCACGCCAGCAATGTAGGTAAAATGTTTCGCCCCGATGGAGAGCCGCTGCTGCCAAATTGGCTGCATCTACCAGTCGGCTATCACGGCAGAAGCAGTTCGATCGTCCCCACTGGCATTCCAGTGCGCCGGCCTAGGGGACAGATTGTTCTGCCGGACGCTGATGGCCCGATAGATTCCGCTTCTCGACTGCTCGATTACGAATTTGAAATGGGCGCGTTTTTCGGCGGAACTGGCAATGAACTTGGCTCTCGCATCGACGTTAATTGCGCCGCGGAACATCTTGTCGGTTTGGTTATCGTCAATGATTGGTCTGCTCGTGATATCCAGAAATGGGAATACCAGCCGCTCGGCCCGTTTAATGCCAAGAATTTTCAAACCTCAATTAGTCCATGGATCGTAACCTTAGATGCACTTCAAGAGTTCAGGGTAGAACAGCCCAATCGTGAGCCGTCGGATCCTGAGCTGCTCGACTACTTAAAACCAAACAGCAGCCAAGGCTTCAACATTCAAATTGAAACGTGGCTGAAGTCCGCAGCGATGAACGAAGCGGTTAAAATAAGCTCAGGAAACTTCCGCGAGATGTGGTGGAGTTTTGAGCAAATGCTCGCACATCATACGTCCACGGGCTGCCCGTTTAGACCTGGAGATCTTCTTGCGAGCGGCACAGTGTCAGGTCCGACCAAAGAGTCACGCGGTTGTTTGCTCGAACTCACTTGGCGCGGCACGGAACCAATCGAGCTCCCCGACGGCAGCACGCGCAGATTCCTCGAAGACGGCGACACACTTACCATGACTGCGTTCTGTCAGGGTGCCGGCTACAGGATTGGCTTTGGTGAGCTAAGTGCCCAGATAGTGGCATGACGATTGCTCTATAACTCCGTGAGAAACAGTTCTTAGACACGGAGAAAGTCTTGGACCCAATTTTAACAGCTATGGCTGCTAGGATGGCTTTGCCGATTGCATCTAGTATCGGCAGTAACTTAGCGTCCGCATTTGGCATAGGACAGGACGGCGAGGGTTCCTTCGCCGCTGCCGCCAAGGCCGCAGTACGCAAGGGGCAGGATCTGCCTCAAGGCGGTAAATCCTTCGTAGAAGGACTCCGCAGCGCCCTTCAACAAATTGATGATGATGCCGCTGAGGAGTTCGACGAAATCCTCGAAGACAACGGTATTGAAGCTGACGGCACAGCCGAGGCGATTGATGCCCTGAAGCAACTGGTTTCTGGCAAGGAGCTTAGCGAGAGCGAAGCCTTCTTGGCTCTTAGGGCCATCGCTTAAAATCCCCCGCAATTTATAAAGCGTTATAATTACAGCATTAATTTATTCGGGCCCGAGTTGCCATAACACGAACGGTCGTGCTATTATCGATTCCATGAGCAGAGGACAGGAGACCAGAGAAGAGATTTTAATGCAGGCCTTCAAGGCTGCGTCGATGCTCGGGCTCGATGGACTTTCGATCGGCACACTCGCCAAGCAAGTCGGCATGTCGAAGAGCGGTTTGTTTGCGCACTTCAGGTCGAAGGAAAATCTCCAGCTGGAAGTCCTCCAGTGGATCACAGAGATGTTCACTCAGGATGTAATCGTCCCAGCACTTAAAGTACCGCGTGGTGAGCCGCGGCTTCGAGCACTCCTCGAAAATTGGATGAACTGGCACGAAAGCAAGAAGGTTCCCGGCGGCTGCGTAATAATCTCCGCTGCTTCAGAATTCGACGACCAGCCAGGACACGTTAAGGATTTCCTACAAGCTTCTCACACTCGGCTCGTTGAAACGCTGGCTAGAGTTTTTAGAGGCGGAATCGAAGAAGGACATTTTCGCGCAGACATCGACCCCGAACAATTTGCCTTCGAGTTGTATTCTCTGATTTTAGGTTTTCATCACTACACTCGGCTGTTGGGCGATCCAAATGCAAAAGATCGTTTGAAGGCCGCGTATGAACGTAAAATTTTATCTGCAAAAGCTTAAGGAGCTGAAAGTGAAAAGCCCCGCAAAAACCACATCACGGGAAAATCACCCGAGCTTTAAGATTCCGTGCTTAAACAGCTTAAATACCCTGTCGCCTGCGCTCGCCTCAAAACTGACGCTAACCGTTTTTTCGATGCCAAGGCGTTATCGAAAGCGGGATGAAGAACACGCCTTTCTCGAACAGGGAACTCCTCTCAGCATACATGCCGATAATCGCGAAATTGCTGCATGGCGTTGGGGCTCTGGTCCGTCGGTTTTGTTGGTGCACGGCTGGAGTGGATGCGCAGCGCAGTTCCATCGCATGGCAGCCCAAATCGTTTCTGCTGGGTTTTCAGTTGTCGCATTTGATCAACCAGGACACGGCGCAAGTCCCGGAACGACATCAAATCTTCTAAAATTTAATCGCGCGCTAGAAGCAATGGATCGCTTTCATGGACCGTTCCATGCCGTAATTGGACATTCGCTTGGCGGTCTGTCGCTGGCAATGGTTGCGGCGGAAAACGGCCTAAGTGATCGCTTGGTTTTGATTAATCCAATCCCAAGTGTCGCGTACGCAATCGAGAGCTTCTCGCAAATCGTCAATTTACCTCAGAACCTCTCGGACAGCTTATGGAGTACTGTACGAAAGCGCTTCGGGATCATCCCGGACGAAACCTCTTTCGCAAATTTGGTCGACGACATTGCTTCGGATACATTGGTGATACACGAGAAGCACGACAGACAGATTCCCTGGAAGTTGACCGAAGAATGGGCCTCCACGTGGGACAGTGCTACCTTCGAAACAACTGAAGGTCTTGGGCATCAGCGCATCTTAAGCGACGAAAAAACGATCGAGCGTATAGTCGATTATATTGGGAAACCTAGGGTGGATATTAGGGCGCAAGTCTTGTCCGAATACGCGCTTTAATCAGAAACTACCCGCCAAGAATTCGACGGAAAATTCCTGAGACGCCGCGACCCCGGCGAGATTTACCCTCGACGACTGGTTCGGGTTCTTCCGGCGGTTCGATGTAAGCCGTGAAATCTCCCTGTGAATAAGTTTCAAAAGCCTGCCGGCTGAAGGTCAGTGGAATCGGGCCGTCAGTATCGAAAGTGATCACATCCCATTCGCTCGCTGAAACTATTTCGTATAGATCCTCGGCTGGAAGCTGCATAGCTTCGACCTCTGGAAACTTCTTGGCCGAGAGACGGTTCAATTCAGTGAAGCGGTTGAAGCCTTCGCTGCCAAAGAAGACAAACATGATGTCTTCACCATTGCGGCCCAGCGCCATCAGCGGTGAATACTCATAAAGCTCTTCATCTTCACCGTCCACTACCAGTTGAACAGATGTGATCGGCAGAATGACTTCAGTCTCACGCAGCGCGTTAAAAAAGCGCTGCAAGTTCTCGCCGCTTGGTTCGTGGTGATAAGCCTTCAAGGATCGAGCAAAGCTGTCCACGTGAGTCAGGGACTCTTCGGTCGAGGTAAGATTGTCCATTCGAATCTCCAGAAGCGGGTGTTTGACCTCTTCTGGATGTATCGGGCTGTTTTGTGGATTGCTTAATGGATCCGGGCGAGCACGCAGCAGATAAACTGCGCGAGATTTCAGCTATTTAAAGATGGATCTGCTTTGGGAGCTGCGTAAGGATAACAACCCAATTACATAACGAACCCACTCTGGCAGACGTACCAGCCTATGGGCTCCAAATAAGAGCTGCAACGACTCCGAGAACCGCAAGCCATGTAGCAACATGCAAGCAAGCGATTGTCCAGAAACTCGATCTCAGTTGAACTGGATCGTACTCGTCACGAACGTGTGAGTTCATACCGCACTCAGACCGTGAAACGTTTTACCCAATTAAGTCTAACGTTCGAAATAATACACCCTGACATAGGGGTAATCCAGCATGAAGAAAAGGTCAAATTAGGGCTTTGTTAAGCATTAATTTAGTGGGTTAAAACTAGGCCTTTGCAATCAATACAGACACTTAGACGATTGCCTTCTAAAGGGACTTTGGCGCTGCGGTGCATACAAGTGCGGTGACAAAGACAAGAAGCCGTAACACCCTTTACTTGCTACTTGTGTTCCAGCACCCAGTCGCGGGCGGCCGCAAACGTTAGCATCCAAGGAGTCACATCGTGGGTGCGCTTAGCTGCAAAATCGTAATGCGGCCAATGCCAAGGAAAAATAGAACGTTCAAGGTGCGGCATCATTACCAAGTGTCTGCCGTCGGCCGAACAAATTGCCGCAGCATTTCCATCTGACCCATTAGGATTCGCTGGATAAGTATCAGAAACAAAGCGCATCGGAACATCAACAGCATCTTCGTTCGGGATGTGGAATCGTCCCTCGCCATGCGCGACCCAAATTCCCAATCTAGCTCCACTGAGCGGCGCGAGTAAAACTGAGTTAGTATTTTCGATTACGACATTTACAAAAATGGACTCGAATTTACCGGAGGCATTTTCGTTCATCGAAATTTTTTGCTGGTGCTCTGGATACAGCAGGTCCAATTCAACCATCAACTGGCAGCCGTTGCACACGCCAAGCGAAAGTGTATCGGGCCGCTTATAAAAATTCTCAATCGCGCTCATCGCGCGTTCGTTGAACTTGAACGCACCTGCCCAACCTCGAGCAGCTCCTAAAACATCCGAGTTGGAGAAGCC
>JAGRAN010000158.1 GCA_020434585.1 Bdellovibrionales bacterium | reverse complement strand
CGATGTTGTCGAAATGGCGAAAGAACCGAGCATCAACAATATCTTTCGTGTCTCGATGGCCGAAACCAGTGTGGGGCTTTACCAAAAGAACGGTCTTTCCGTCCTTGCCGGGAATCGGTTCAGTGCCTTTTGCTAAACGGCGGCGAGGGGCGGGCTCACGCTTATTGAGCAGAGCAGCAACGTCTGCAATTACGCGGTCGTTCAGTTTGAGCTCAGGGTACTTAGTCGCAATGATGGCTCGCAGGGTCTGCTCGCTTACTTCAGATGCGCGTTTGGGGTCGACCAGCGTTGCTTCAATAAACAACTTCATTTGGTCGTCAGTTGAGTGCAGAGCGACTTCGAGCAAGTCGTCGCTGCTGCGAAACAACTCTTTCAAATCTGCTGCTGCATCACTCATACGGTTTTAAGCGCTTGTTATCAGAGGTCAAACAAACCGAATGACAATTCATTCTAGCGAATTCTTAGCCTGCTAACCACTGTTAATGCCCCTTTGTGTTTACTACCTCTCGGCACTTTCTTATAATCGGCGGAGATAAAGGTTTTCTGTTGGTCATTACAAACTATTCATAGAACCACCAGAAAGCCGGCTGTCCGGCTTTTTTTATTGCTTTTTTGGGTAGATGAGAGCGCTAGTCGATTCGCGAGGAGTTTTAAGCCTCGCGGATTGCGCGACTGGCGCAAAGGTTAAAAACGGTTGAAATTGGTTTTGTTCTCGTCAGCTCGATCTTCGAACTGTTTCGTGCGAACAGCTGGGATATCGAGCTGACGAGTGACGCGTGTGACGGCGATAATCTGTCACCCTGGACTGGCTTGACTGGTGCTCCCGTTCTGACAAGTTGTAAGTTTCGACTTGCACTTCTTGGAACTCGGAGCCCAGTCGCCGTCCTTGTTTTTTGTGTTTATTACTTGTCGCTCAGATGAAATATTCTGTCAGCGCTCGTCATAAGCACTGAAACCGTGGTTTCTGGTGGTTATAGATGAGGTTGATACTGACGTCCCGAAGGTGCTTTATGATCAGTTCGCGCAATCCACTCCTAATCCTTCCTATGCGCTCGAAACCGAGCAAGCATGGTAACCTTATGATCCTGGGAAGCGCTGTTAGTCTTAACGTTGCGCATTTCCGTGGAGGTAAGCTGCGCGGTCGCAACTAATCGAATTTTATCGCCAACACGAACGGAACTTATCGTGTCGCTGATGTGCTCGAGGGTTCCCGAGAAGAGTTCATCCTGTCCTGAAACAAGCACCCGATCGCCGGGCTGCAAAGTGCGGCTCAAATGCAGCGCGCGCTGTGGTCCGAATGCATCGACATCGCCATAAGATAGCTTTGCCGCGTCGTTACACATTCTGATGTATTGAGAATCGTCCACCATCCACTCCTGTCTTCTGAGCGCTGCATTGTAGCGAGTTTTCAGCAGGATTCAAGTTGACTCCGGACATTTTAATTTAAGTGAAGTATAGGCTTGGCTAAATATGTTATGAGTAACTAGTTTTAGCGTAGGTCTAAACAGCAATGAGAAAGCCAACCTTTCGTGAGGTAATTCTTACCGTACTCCTTGGCGGCGCGTGTTTCTGGCTGTGGCGCTTGCAGCACCCGTCGTTCGAAATGATCGAGTTTTACTCCGCGCATCCAAGCTGGTGTGAAAAGCCGCACGATGTTGTGCTTCCACCGACGGAACCTGCCGCAAAAGCTAATGATGATACGATACGAGTGCTTTTTATCGGCAATAGTCATACTTACGTTAACGACGTGCCGCAAATCGTAAGTCAGCTTGCGGAAGCAGGAGGTCTCTCTATGCACGTTGAGACTCACGCATTTGGAGGATATTCTCTCCCGCAGCATTGGAATGACAAATCTGCTGCGACACGTATTGCAACAGGCGATTGGGATTTCGTCGTGCTGCAGGGACAAAGCGCATGCTCTGCTATGTGCAGTGCAGAAATGAGCAAAGCTGTTGGCCTATTAGATGAAGTGGTGCGCAGCGTGGGCGCTGAGACTGTGTTGTATATGGTTTGGGTCCGAGACGATATCGAGTCAAACCAGGATCCTTGGACAGCTTCGTACATGCTTGCGGCTGAGGAACATCACGTCAGAGTTGCTCCCGCCGGCTACGTCTGGCAGCAGCTTGAAGAAAGAGATTTCGACTACCGGATGCGCTCGTATGATGGAAATCACGCCACTCCAGTGGGCAGTTTTGTAAGCGCGCTGACCCTCGCGGCAACACTACTCGGAAAATCACCTTCAAGCCTTCTAGAATCGCTTGAGCAGCGCTTCCCAGGTGCTATTAGGGACCACGGCTTTGATGGCGGTAGCTTGAAGCTGTTAGAGACTACTAGTGACGATGCCTTAGAGAGTTTCGCAAAGTTAAGCCCGGCAGATATCGGCAGAACCAGCCGTAAAGGGCTTGATTTCCTCGGTGCCGTCTTCTATCAGCATAAGATGTATCGAGAAGCTCAGGAGCGCTGGGAGAGGCACGGCAAAGTTGTCGGCGACAGCGAGGCAGTAAAAGCAGCGTTAAGGCAAATAGAGCATGACTGAACGCTTTACGCGTAATGACAACTTTAGCTACACGTGCAACCGGTGCACCCTATGCTGTTACGCCTACACGGTGCGCGTTAATCCATACGAGATTGCCCGTCTCGCAAATTATCTCGGAAAAAGTACTAGCGAAGTCATCGCGCAGCATACGCAATCTGAAGGAATTGAACTCAGACGAGAGAAAAACGGAGCTTGCAATTTTCTGCAGGCAGACGGCTGCAGTGTTCACCCTGATAGACCACTGGCCTGCAGACTTTATCCTCTAGGACGCCATACAAATGAAAAGTCTGAAGAAACATTTAGCCAGCTCACTCTGCAGAAAGGTTCAAAAGGGGAGTTTAGTGGAGAGGTGAGGACAGTGGGGGAGTTTCTCGAGGGCCAGGGGGCGGAGCCTTATATCCGGATGGCAGATAGATACAACGCTTTGGTGAGCAAAATAGTCGCAAATGGTGCGCTTGAAGGGGCCTCTGAGTATGAACCGGAGATTGTCCTCGACGTCGACTTGGCGCTAGCTAAAAGTGGAAGTTCCGGGCTTGAGTCCGGACTCGACCCTGAGGCAAAATCTCTAAGGCATATTGAAATACTTAAAACGAGGCTAGGACTTGATGGCGCCGAGAGTTAATAAAAAGTCATTTGCGGCAGCAGTGGCTCTGCTTGCTACTTCAGTTGGCATAGATGCGGCGTATGTGCGGGCGGACAATTCAGCGTTCGAGACTCTCGATAAGAACCTCGCCGGCAAGCTGCCTTCAAAGTACATAAAAATCGGCAAGCAAAATCTCCCGAGCGACGCACTGAAAATGCCGAACTGCCCGCCGGACTGTAAGGTTGACAGCGAAGTTGCTCCCAGTGCTCAAGGGAAAGTTGAAACGTACTTGCCGTCCGAAAATCACAAACTCGACGGCAAAGCACCGGCTATTCAACATAAGGTTGAAAGCGAGCTTCCGAGCGCCCAAGGTAAAGTTGAGTATCTGTATAAAGAGCAGCGCTTACCATCCGAACAATTTAAGGTCGAAATAGAAGGTGTTCACGGAGAATCGCAACCTTCAGGTATTTAACTTGGAGAGAATCAGGACTACTCATGGCGCCTGAACGCAAAGAACCAAGTTTTGCTCACAGCGTTGCTTTACTAGCTACGGCCCTTGGTTTGTCGTTCTCCGATGCTCAGGCACAAAGCGCCTTTGACACGCTTCACCGGAACTTAGGTCGCACACCAACAACCACTAGTGATACCGCTAACTTTAAGGCGGAGCAGTCTGAGGAGACACAGAGCTTGTCTGTGCACGGCTGGTCGCATGAAGCAAAGAAAACTATCGTCGGACCCGCTAGTAGTCAGCAAGGCAAAGTGCCGCAGCCAGGCTCTAGCTCCAGCAGTTCAGGCTCAGTCCCGTACCAGGTGAACGTCTTGAAGATTCCAGGGCCTCCGGCGCCGCCAGGTGGTTTACCAAATTAGCACTGTGCTGTGCTGACTCTGACATGTAGAGCTCGTCATTTACTAGATATTTGATCGAACACTCGTTCGCCTCGAAGCTTCAGTTATCACCTTAAGGCAAATAATGCCCATAATAGAAATACGCATTCTGGCGTGTTGCGCCGGACGTGACGTTTTGTGTCGGATCTATGATTTCTTGGTTATCAAACTAAGCCATATGAGTAGCGGGACCCGCTTGTACGCTTGCGTATAATAGGGTTTTCCTAATCTATCACAACATTGAGGAAGCATAGATCTTGCCGTCAGGCTGATCCGTGCTCCTTCCCACGTTCCCTCTGGGAATAGAAAGACATTGCTATGCGAAACTACACGGGAGCTAAGGTGGCCCTAGTGTTCAGTGCAGCTGCGTTGCTTGTTCTAATGCCCGTCATTGTTCACCTTCTCGGCGTGCTGACCACAGCGGACGGCACGAGTACTTGTGATGCTAATTCGCCGACGCGCGATACGGCATCTGGGCTCATAACCACCGAGGACCCGCAGTGGTGGGCGGAGAGGCAGTATCTGGAGCTCTTGGCCGGTCAGCACTTAGCGGCTGCTCGTGAAGCCGAAGCCTCACGTGATCTTGCTGCCTACGAAGCTCAGATCGAACTCTACTGGGCAGTTCAAGACAAGCTGTCGATCTTCGATCGCTCGCACGTAGAACGCACTGTCCAGGACTTGTGATTAGACTTGTTGTTGCCCCCGGGCTTGGGTTGAGTGCGGTACACCGTGTTTAGCTTCAACCCGGTGGGTGAAGCTGGTTACCGGGTCCCGTACTCAACCTTTTCCTTAGATCAGGAGAAGATGCCGCTAATTGCTTTAAAGCCTTCATTCCAAACGACTGATAAGAAACCTTATCGGGCAAATTATAAGTAATCGGGAGACAGGGCAGCGGTATAAACCTGCTACACACTAGTTTCATGGTCTCCCGAGCGATGCTGACTTTAACTGTCTAGCTATCCATGGCCAACCTGATACTTGTTATGTAGTGAACCTCACGATTTCCATCCCGCTCGCTGCTGTTTGGGTACCAGGTTACCTGCACGATACCAAGCGCGTAGCTGCCAGAATTGCACGTTGAACGAAGCCATCTGATTTCCTCTTCGTCAAATTCGCTTGCTCGAATACGGTAAATGGCATTGGGCCAGCCGCGCATCTCAAGGTTAAGCCAGGAATCTCCTTTATACTGAATACTCTCAACCGACTTGACAAAAAACACCCGGCTACATTCCCTGTGGCTGTTGCCTGTATTATTAGGACCCTTGCAGTTGTTGCCACACCAGCAACCGGTAATGCTATGCACTACCAGCGCTAAAGCCACAAAGATTGCTACCCTGAAAAAACGTGGACGACCTGCGCTTATCGCAACCATAGCTTGTCCTTCGTGCTTAGGGGTGCCCTCACGATCTTTGAGGGATGGATGTGAACGATACTGTTAAACCAATTTAGTCTGCCCTTGTCTCAACGAGCAGCAAGGCTCAGTGAGACAAAGCAAT
>JAGRAN010000157.1:7063-16762 GCA_020434585.1 Bdellovibrionales bacterium | reverse complement strand
AGATCGCAAAAGCGGGTGACATTGGCGTCATCGAGGGGCGCATCAACCTCATCGAGCACGCAAATTGGGCTCGGTCGATGGAGGAACATTGCGATCAATACTGCCGTAGCGGAAAGCGCTTTCTCTCCACCTGACATTAGCTCCATGCTGCGTAGCTTTTTCCCCGGAGGACGCACAGTAAGCTCGACACCACTCGTCAGAGGATCTTCAGGGTCGACGAGTTCCATATATCCGGCTCCACCGCCAAATAATCTTGGAACTAGTTCTTTGAATTTCTCGTTTACAGACTCAAAAGTGTATAGGAATCGCTTGCGTGAGACATCTTTCAGCTGCCTAACGGTGCGTTCTAGAGTGCCAACAGCACGCTGCAAATCGGTTCGCTGAGTTTCGAGTTCTGTTAGGCGCTCTTCTTCCTTGCGGCAAAGGAATACTGCTTCGGGATCGACGTCTCCCTCCCGTTCTAGTTTCTGGCGAAGAGCCGTGCTTTCCTCTTCAAGTTCCGCGATGGTCTTGGCAATATTTGTGATACCACCCGCCTGGTTAAGAATTTCTTCGCTCTCGCTTGTCGTCGGCACTTTAACTGAGTCGCCGTAACGCTGTTTGATGTCGTCGTGCAGCATCGAAAGCTCTAAGGCTAGACGATCGACAGACAGAGTAATCTCGCCGTGCTCATGCTGCAGGTTTTCTCGCAGACGACGTGCCGTCTCAACTTTATGGAGAAGCTCACTCAGCTCAAGCCGCAAGTCCTCTCGGCGAGTATCCTTGTCGTTAATAACTTTGGTCAGCTCGTGCTGTTGGTCGAGCAGTTCGTGTTCTTTTTCAAAGTCTGTCGACTGAGATTGGGCAAACGCACTAGCTTCAGCATTCTGTTCACGCAGTCGACGTTCGCTCTCGATCAGAGTTTCACGTTTCTTTTCGAGTTCACCAAGCTCTGCTCTCAGCTCCTCGATGCGCTGCTCTTCAAAGCGCATTTGACCTGCATATTGAGCTATCGACGCACGAATCTCAGCAAGTTCGGAAGCCGCGGCACGCTGCTCTGCAGCAATGCGCTCACGCTCTGCACGTAGAGCTGCAGCCTTTTCTGAAGCCGCAGCGTGCTCTTGTTTAAGATTTGCAATTTCCGCGAGGAGAACATCGACATCTCGTTCGATTCTCGCAGCATGTTCACGCTTGCTCTCAAGTCGAGCGTGACTGCTGTAGATCGATCCGGAGGCGCCAGATGAGAACCAACCCCAGGGAGTCACTACTTGACCGGCTTTAGTGACCGCACGCACACGGCGCTCAGACCCGAGCCCTCCCAAGGCGTCCATAGCCTGAAATCCACTGCTTAAATCTTCGACCACAAATACGTTGCCAATAATTGCCGCAAGCGCACCTTGATCTGCACCTTCCACTTGAACGCAGTCGATTAAGCGCTTTGAGCCAGCCGGAGCTGGTAGTAAATTCGCAGCGGCTTGTTCAGCAAGCTCTCTGGACACTGCGCCGAAGCCTTCTGCGCTAACGCCCAGTTCCTCAAAACGCGCACGAAGTGCCGGGCGGCTGTCGCCGATAACATAAACTGTTCGGTCTGAAACGACCGCGGCGAAGGCTGCTGAATATTCTTCCGAAACGCGGACTGAATCGAAAAGAGCTGAGACTGCACCGTTTTCACACAGTCTACTAAGGTCTCCCTCGGTTTCTACTGGCTGAAACTGCGCAAGCTGCTGCTCAAGAGATTCTATTTCGCCCTTAAGCGACGCTCGCTCGAGCTGCTTAAATTTCGCGCGGCCTTCCGTCTCGCTTATTGAGCGATTTAGCTCACCGAGCTGCGCTTCGAGCTCCGGCAATTCGCCAACAACGCCCGCTTCACCGGACAATCTGGAGTCGAGCTGCTGTAGTTCGCCCTCGTAACGATCTCGCTGCACTCTCGCTGCGTCAATCGCCTCTTTGCGGCGCTGCATCTCTACGCCGATTGTTTCTTTACGTTCATCGATTGAACGCAAGCGTTCGCGCACTCCTTCTAGCTGTCCCTCGAGCTGAGCTTTTGCGAGCTGAGCTTGGGTGCGCTCCTCGACTAAGTGGTGGATTTCGGTTGAGAGCGCTTCTTTTTTGCGCCGAAGGTCACTAAGTTCAACTTCAAGTTCTTCGAGCAATGCACGAGTGCGTTCCTCTTCTGCACGGAGCACGTTCACTTTGCTCTCGCTTTCGTCGATGTTCTGTTCGAGGCTCTGCTGCTGCTGACCAACGGAATCCTTTTTACCGATAATTCTAGCGGCTTTGTGCTCGAACACCGCTAAATCAGAGGTGCGGAGGTTGTCTTTTAGTTCGTCGCGGCGCTTCGCTCTGTTCGCCTGGCGCTTCAGCACGCGAACTTGCTTGTCGACTTCTGCAATAATGTCGCTTAAACGGGCGATATTATCGTTCGTTCGGGCAAGCTGGCGGGTTGCGGCTTCGATTCTTACGCGGAAGCCCGCGATACCTGCCGCTTCTTCAAGAAGCTGTCGGCGTTCCGTTGGCTTTTTGCTAATGAGCTCGCCAATCTGACCTTGCTGCACGATACTCAAGCCGCGAGCGCCCAAGCCAATAGTGCGATAAAAATCGATAAGATCGCGCAGTCGGCACGGAACTCGATTAATGAAGTATTCGCTCTCTCCAGAACGATACAAACGGCGTGTCAGTTGAATTTCAGCGGCTTCAAACAAACCAGGAACGACTTCCTGAAGTTTAGCTAAGGAGCTTCGAACAACATCTTCATCTACTTGAGGCTCGTCGCCGCGTTCGGAGTCTTCGGACTGAACTAATTCGCGCTCTTCGTCAGAAAGAGATGCATCAGCCTGCGCAACGAGGTCGCGCACCCGGGCTTCTTCCTCGCTTTGTTTAGCTTCAAACCATCCTTCGTCAGGACGTATTGTAATTGAAACTTCAGCCATACCAAGCGGTCGGCGGGAATCAGATCCGTTGAAGATGATGTCATCCAAGACCGAGCCCCTGAGCTGTTTGGCGTGAGTTTCACCAAGCACCCACCTTAATGCGTCGACGATATTGGATTTGCCGCAGCCGTTCGGTCCTACAATGCCGATCATCGGCTCGTCAAAGTTCAGGACAAACCGCTCCATGAACGATTTGAAGCCAAAAATCTCAATTCTACTAATGCGCATTTAAGCTAGTTCCCTTCGGTGCACGGCGGTCTTAGTTTAACAAGGTAGTAGTAACGGTTTTGCCTGAATCAATCCAGACACAAAAGGCTGCCGTCGCTGTAAGTGTCGGAAAAATAGAAAATTATTCCGGCTCGTGCAAGCGATGCCAGCCGTTAAGAATTGTCCGGACCTGTCCTTAATTAAGACAACTTATCGAATTAATGAGATTTTCGCCGCCCTGGGAAGAATTCATACCAACCAGCTCGGTTACCTTGCGCGAGTCGCGCATGCGAAAGGCATCGACGATTTGTTCGTGAACCCTGATGCTTTCGTCGATCGCCTCGGTGTGGCTAAGCGCGATTCGGTAGCGCTGAAACTGATTAACTAAGTTGCGAATTAACTGCGCTAAGCGTTCGTTCCCGCAAGCGTTAACAAAAATTTCGTGAAATTCGTTGTGCACCGGAACCATTCCCGTGATGTCGCCGTTTTGGTGGCGACGCTTCAACTCGCGGTTTAGTTCTTCCATGCGATCGATCTGTTCGTCGGTAATTTTGTCTACAGCTTTTTCTGCAGCAAAAGATTCTAGAACACTCTTCACTTCGTAGAATTCGCGGATGTCTTTAACGGTAATTGGAGTGACGACAGCTCCACGGCGCGGTCGAATGACCAAAAATCCCTCTGATTCAAGCTGTCTAAAAGCTTCGCGAACTGGTGTTCGACTAGTTTGATATGCCGCCGCTATCTCAACTTCCTGCAAACGCTCGCCAGGTGCTAACTCTCCTTTAATGATCGACTCACGCAAGGCATCAGAAATTCTTTCACGAAGCGTTTGATGTCCACCCATGGCTTCGACTCCACCACTAAAAATTTATTATCATCCTCAACATCACTGCTCGGGCGAATTCCCGGAGTGCGCACG
This sequence comes from Bdellovibrionales bacterium, assembly GCA_020434585.1. Taxonomy (GTDB): domain Bacteria; phylum Bdellovibrionota_C; class UBA2361; order SZUA-149; family JAGRAN01; genus JAGRAN01. Next base: position 12,727 of record JAGRAN010000157.1, on the reverse strand, counting down.
AAATTGATTAATTACAGATCCGGTGATTCACGGACTGTAAGCGTTGTGTTTTGATAGCGTATTACTAAGGTGCTTGTAAACTCCTTGGCAAATAGGCTAATAATTGAGCACCTAAATGGTCGATATGTCATTGTTTTTACGAATAAGTCCGAAATCCAGCGCGGAGCTTTGTCTTGCGTTCGGATACGCCCAGGCTCGCTAGATGCTGAAATACAGCAAAGCCAGACAACGTGTCGAAACTAACTTTCGCGAGTTTCAGCTGTTAACGGCAGTTGTGTTGTTAATTATGCTGTTCGGAACTCTCGGCTACGCGCTCGTCGAGGGCTGGTCACTTATCGACGGGTTCTACATGACAGTGATTACCCTCTCGACAGTTGGCTACAAAGAAGTCCATGACCTCTCGCCCGCTGGTCAGCTTTTTACCGCTGCCTTGATCATGGCTGGTGTCGGTATCGCAATTTACTCTTTTACGTTCGTCACTCAGGCAATTGTCGAAGGTGACCTAAATCGCTTCCGGGGATTCAAGCGCATGGAACGAGCAATCAAGTCACTTACTAATCACACGATCGTTTGCGGCTGGGGCCGTCTAGGATACATCGTAACGCGAGACCTGCTGGAAGCCGGCGAGGAAGTTGTCGTTGTAGACAAGGATATCAACAAGTCTGCTGAACTAAGCGAAGATAACATAATGCATGTCACTGGCCAGTCTTATGATGATGACGTGCTTATTTCTGCTGGCATTGAACGTGCCGCTAACCTCTTGGCTCTTCTGCCTAGCGACGCTGATAATGTTTACACGATTCTTTGCGCACGCGACCTTAACCCCTCAATCAATATCGTGGCCCGCACAGAAGACGAAACCGGGGAAAGTCGACTTCTCCGAGCCGGAGCAACTCAGGTTATCTCCCCATACCGCGTAAGCGGCACTAGAATTGTTCACCGTCTAGTTCGCCCTAACGTTTCGGATTTTCTTGAGCTGGCATCCGGTAAGCACGGCGAGCAACTCGCAATTGAGGAAATCTTGATACCAAGTGGGTGCTCGTTAATCGGAAAATCGCTCGAGGAGAGCCGCCTACGTCAAACAATCGGTGTTACAATAGCGGCTTTTAGGACTCCTGACGGCGACATGGTCTTTAGTCCAGGCCGAGAAAGTGTCATTGTGGAGGGCTCAACCTTAATCGCGCTTGGCGAAAAGGCTGGTTTGGACAAATTAACCGAAATGGTTCGCACCGCATCTTCTAGGAATTCATAGCGTGCTTAATACTAGTTCTTCTCCAAAGCGTCTGCACGTCCTGAGCGACGAAGATCTTCTGGCTGTTCAGAAGCCCGCTCAGTACCTCGGAGGTGAAGTAGGTTCAATTGCCAAGGACCTCACTCAAGTCGATGTCCGTATTGCTTTGGCTTTTCCAGACGCTTACGAAGTCGGCATGTCCCATCTTGGGCTTCAAATTCTCTATCATATAATCAACAGTGACGAGCACGCCTGGGCTGAACGTGCATATATGCCGATGCCCGACATGGAATCACTTCTGCGCTCCAAGAACGCTCCGCTGGTCTCTTTAGAATCAAAAACGTCGCTTCGCGATTTCGATTTGCTGGGATTCAGTTTGCAATACGAGCTGTGCGCAACAAATATTCTGGCAATGCTCGATCTGGCGGGAATCCCACGACGCAGCATCGATCGCAGCGCGGCCGACCCTTTGGTGATAGGCGGTGGCCCTTATTCGTACCACCCAGAAGCCATCGCTCCGTTTTTCGACTGCTTCCTGCTAGGCGACGCTGAGGAAGCAATAGCCGACGTAATTGAAGTTTGCCGTAAGACCCAGGAACGCGAACGCCGCCTTGAGCTGCTTTCTAAGGTCGAAGGGGTATATGTTCCGCAGTACTACACTCCGCTCTACGATGAATCCGGTCGTCTGACTGCCATTAACTCCGCTCCGGGGGCCAAGTCGATTATTACGCGCAGGCTGTTGCCGCGGCTCGACGGCGCTCCGTATCCTATCAAACCGGTGATTCCTAATATTCAAACTGTTCACAACCGCCTAGCCGTTGAAGTCATGCGCGGCTGCGTAAGGGGCTGCAGATTTTGTCAGGCAGGTTATCTCTATCGTCCGCAGCGAGAGAGATCTCCCCAAGAGATCCTCGATCTCGTTCAGGCCGCTTTGCCCGAAACCGGCTTTGAAGAACTCTCTTTGCTAAGCTTGAGCACTGCCGATTACTGCTCAATCGTTCCCCTCCTCCAAGCTCTGATGGATCGCTACGGTGATGGAGACAAGCTCGCTGTATCCTTTCCCTCAACCAGAGTAGATTCGCTTAAGCCCGAGGTGCTTGAGCAGGTCCAGCGTGTTCGCCGCACAGGCTTTACCGTAGCGCCTGAAGGCGGAACGCAGCGCATTCGCGACGTGATCAATAAAGGCGTAACTGACGAGGAGATCCTCCAGTGCTGCCGCAACGTATTTACTATGGGTTGGTCAAACGTGAAGCTCTATTTCATGATTGGTCAGCCCACTGAGACCGACGAAGATGTCCTCGGTATCGCCGATCTAGCGCGCCGCATTAAGAAAATGCCTGAAGCAAAGGGCAAGTCGATAACTGTCAGCGTATCGACTCACGTTCCAAAGCCCCACACACCGTTTCAATGGGCAGCGCAAATCAGCCCTAGCGAAACCGTTCGCCGTCAGCAGCTACTAGCGGAAGCATTGAAGCATATCGGGGGAGTCCAGTTTCGTTGTCACGACGCATTTTCGAGCTTTCTTGAGGGTGTCTTCTGCCGTGCAGACCGTAGGCTTGCAGATGTAATAGAACGTGCTTACGACCTTGGTTGCCGACTCGACGCCTGGCACGAACATCTCGACGAAGACTCTTGGAACAATGCCTTCATCGACTGCAATATTGACCCAACGTTTTACCTGCGTGAGCGCGAAGTTGATGAAGTCCTACCCTGGGATCACCTAAGCTGCTCTATTCCAAAGTCCTATTTCGAAAAGGAATGGCGCCGAGCTCTCAGAGATCGTGAAACTCCAGACTGCTTGACTCAAAGCTGTTCGATTTGCGGTGCCTGCGACTACGATGAACGTCGCAACGTTCTATGGCCGCGAGATGAGTCTGAATTAGCGCTTCGTGAATCTGCTCCTGAACCCAAGCCCGGTCTACCCCAGAACCCCGTTATGCGCCTAAGGATGCAATACTCAAAGAGCGGTTCGATGCGATTTGTGGGTCACTTGGAGATGGTCACTGTACTTCACCGCGCATTACGTCGGGCAGAGATACCTCTCTGCTACAGTCTTGGCTTCCACCCAATGCCGAGGGTTGCAATGGGCCCTCCCCTACAGTTGGGCATCAGCAGCAGTGTCGAATTTGCAGACCTCTTTCTAGCCTACCCAATGGAGCCCGCTGCGGTTCGCCGTCAGTTAAATCAAGTTTTGCCCGAAACACTTCAGGTAAACGATATCTTTGAAGTCCACCTCTCTGCCACCTCATTGCAGGAGAGCATCGAATCGATCGACTACCGTGCCGACTTCATTGAGCCGCCAAGAGGTGCCTTTGCGGACCTTACTTCCGACCAAATAGATTCCCTTGCGGACCGAATATCGGACTGCGTCGTCGAGCGAGTAACGACAAAAGGTAAAGGCCGCTTGCGCCGAACCAAGACAAAAAGATTTCGGATTGGAGACTTCGTCAGCGATATTTCGTTCGAGAGCACGGGATCGAACTCGAACGATTCCTGGCTAGGAACCTTGAAGTTTCGCTTAATTAACAATCCTCGAGTCGCTGGACCTCGCCCCTTGGAAATTGTTCGCACAGTATCGATGCTTAGTTTTGGACAGTTCACAATCGAAAAGGCCGATTGCAAACTTCGTAATCCAGACAGCGCTCCTACCTTGCGGGCACCAGAATCAACCTCCCAGGGAGAGGTCTGCTATGAGTGAAGAAATCTTATCATTCCGACTTCTCGTTCTTGATACTACAGCGGGCCAGGGTCAGCTCCTTCCAGTGCTGGACGCGAACCATCCGAAGCAGCACACTGTCTTTGTAAACGACGCTGCATCAGCAGAGGCACAGCTCAAGACAGGCAAGTTTGAAGCGCTACTGCTTAACGACCCAGACAATTCTGTGGCTGCGCTAACTCAGACAAGTGCTGAGTTCTTGCAGCATTTCCCGAAAATCCCCCTGATTGTCGCAGTCCGCTCAGAGATTAAGTCTGAGCTAATGCCGCTGCTTTCAGCTGGAGCGCATGGAATAATCCTTCTGCCGGCCAGCGCCAAGGACTTGCGCAAGACTTTCAAGATCGCCTTTCGTAAAACTGACGATCTTAAGCAAGGAGCTGAGCCTTCACGCGAGCAAATTGCCAATTTCCCCTGGATACTTGAAAGCGTTGCCGGACGCCTTGATTCCCTTGCCCAGCGGCTGCGCGAACAAGAGGAAGACGGCGGTCAAATTGTAGCGGCACCTACTAGCGTAAAAGAGGCGCTATTAAGCGCTCTTGGCAGCACCGAAAGCGACAAACAGTTCTGCGAAGATTTCTTGCAGTGGCTGGAAAGCAAACGCCCGGCTGGCAGCAAGAAGGACTAGCCCTATTCCTCTGTCCAGATTCTTCTGAGCAGATATCCGTAATGAAAGCCTGTTCCGACAGAAAGAATTAATGCAACGTAGAGAAACGTCATGCCGCAGGCGTGAAAATCAATCAGCACACCGCCAATTTCGTAAGGGGTGTGCACGAGCAAAAACGGAATAGCAATCATCGTCCATGCTGTTTTGTGCTTCGCCCAGGAAGTCGCCGCAACAACTATGCCCTGTGCCGCAGCTATCGAACGCAGCCCGGTTACTACCATCTCTCGTGCGAGCAACACGACTACGATCCAGGCCGGAACGCGAGGGTCGATCGGCACAGCAGCCAGCATTACCAGCGCAGACATCACTAGAATCTTGTCCGCTAAGGGGTCGAGCAGCTTCCCTGTAATTGACTCGGCGTTATAGATCCTAGCCAGGTGGCCGTCGAGCCAATCGGTGATGGAAGCCGCGACGAAAATAATGCACGCCCACACGTTACCCACCGGCGTGGGATCGATCAGCAGGACTACGAAGACGGGCACCACGAGAATGCGCAGGATTGTGAGAAAATTCGGCGCCCTCCGTCCGAGCCAGGTGCTCCACTGAGACTCGTCAAAGGTTTGTTCAGCCATCGAGCATCCCCGAAGCTCGATAACGCCGGTGCAGCTGTCCAACCTTTCGAACGTAATCGATGGTCTCCCGGTATGGAGGCACATTGGAGTAACGCTCAACAGCGGCCGGACCGGCGTTGTATGCAGCCAGAGCTAAGCGAATATCCCCAGCAAATTGCTCAAGCAGCATCTTCAGGTAGCGGCTGCCGCCGCAGACATTTGCTTCCGGCTCGTAAGGATCGCGAACTCCAAGGCGCCTAGCGGTCGTGGGCATTAGCTGCATCAGACCCATCGCACCTTTGTGCGAGGTTGCTCTCTCATCGAAGGCTGACTCGGCGTGCACAACGGCCTTGACCAGCATCGGATCGAGTCCTGAGCGGCTTGCACAATTAACAATCAAAGAATCGTAGCGCGATGGCTGCGGGCGGGCACTCCAGCCTCGAGAGCTTATCAGTCGAGACTTTCGCGGGCGGCGATCGGGCACGACTCGGTAGCGCTCGTT
>JAGRAN010000157.1:0-6945 GCA_020434585.1 Bdellovibrionales bacterium | reverse complement strand
AAAAGCCGTATGAAAATCATTATCTCTCAGAGAGTTATGCTGTTATGACCCAGGCCGGAGCAATATAGTGCACTGGCTTCGTGTATGATACAAGCTAGTCTGCGTTCAGCAAGGCTTTATGCCGCAAGTAGCAAGGCTGCTGAAAATTATGAAGACATCAGATTACCTCGTCATTGGCTCCGGAATTGCCGGTCTTATCTTTGCCCTCGAAGTGGCAGAACATGGAACTGTCTCTGTTCTTTGCAAAAACGCGCCCGATGAAGGCAGCACCCGTTATGCCCAAGGCGGAATCGCCAGTGTTACCAGTCCACTCGACACATTTCAGGCCCACATCGCCGACACGCTCGAGGCCGGGGATGGTCTATGCAACGAAGAAATCGTGCGCATGGTGGTCGAAGATGGGCCCGAGCGCATTGAGCAGCTAATCGCATTAGGTACTCAGTTCGACCGCAAAGATGAGTCGCAGGATTACGAGCTTGGCCGCGAGGGCGGCCACTCCGCCAGAAGAATACTCCACGCTCGCGATGCAACCGGAGCAGAAATTCACCGTGCAATCTTTGCTCGAGCCGCCGCACATCCAAACATCGAAATTCTTCCGTACCACATCGCAATTGATTTTATTACCGCGGACAATCCCGACGCTCGCGGAGGTAAGGAAGTTTGCGGTGTCTATGCGCTTGATATGGCGGCGAATGAAGTTCAGACTTTTGCGGCAAAATTGACCATGCTTGCTACGGGCGGTGCGGGTAAGGTCTACCTCTACACGTCGAACCCCGACGTCGCTACCGGCGACGGGATCGCAATGGCCTTTCGTGCCGGGGCCCGCGTAGCGAATATGGAGTTTTTTCAGTTTCATCCTACATGCCTGTTCCATCCTGAAGCTAAATCATTTTTAATAACAGAAGCGATGCGCGGAGAAGGAGCCCAGCTCAAAACCCTTAAGGGAAAGCGCTTCATGCTTGACTACGACGAGCGGGCCGAACTTGCTCCTCGTGATATTGTCGCTCGGGCCATCGACCTTGAGATGAAAAAGAGCGGCCACGACTATGTTCTGCTTGATATTTCCCATCGCGACGAGAAATTTATCCTCGACCGATTCCCGACAATTGCGCAGCGCACAGCAGAGCTCGGGTTTGATATCTGCAAAGAGCCCCTACCCGTCGTCCCTGCTGCGCACTATTGCTGCGGCGGAGTAATCTCAGATCCTTGGGGCCGCAGCGATTTAGCTCGCCTTTACGTAGCTGGAGAAACCGCACATACCGGACTCCACGGCGCTAACCGGCTTGCGTCTAACTCCCTGCTGGAAGCGCTTGTTTTCGCCCATCGGGCGTCGCGCCATGCCCTTGCTCATCGCGAATACACTGACATTCCCAAAAATATCCCTGAATGGGATTCGCTGGATACCGTCAAAAGCTCTGAGGAGGTCATTGTCAGCCATAGTTGGGACGAGGTCAGGCGAACGATGTGGAACCTCGTTGGAATTTCGCGCAGCGATAAACGACTCAATCTCGCCAAGCGTCGAATCGAGCAAATTGCTAAAGAGGTCAAGGACTATTACTGGAGATATCAGGTAACTTCGGATTTGATTGAGCTTCGAAACATTATCACCGTGGCGCTGATTACCATCCATTGCGCGGCAAATCGCCGGGAAAGCAGAGGACTGCATTTTAACGTCGATTGCCCCGCGCACGATGACCAGAATTGGCTCATTGACTCAGTAGTCCATGCAGCGGATATTTCTCCTGTGTAAAGTGTCCTTACTCAAATGATAGGTGGGAAAATGATGTTAAATCTTCGCAGCTGCCTCATAGTAGTTGCCATAGCCGCGTTTGCAGCCTGCTCCGGCTCCTCGCGCTTGTCTGCCCCAGGAGAGGCGGTTTTCACCAAGCGCAACCTTGAAGTTGATGTGTTCCTCGCCCGAGGCTTTCTCGGCGGAAGCGAATATGAGCGTTATTACGCAAAGGATGGTTTCTTGTGGCGCGAATGCGGACAATTAGACGAAGCACCATCTCCGCGCTCACGACGCGTCTCGCTTGAGGGAGACGAAGTTTTCCCTCCCGACCCTGGCCTGATAGTGAAGGAACGCCGAGTAGAGCGCCTATCAAATAAGCAGGCCAGTTTTGTAGCATCCTATGCCTTTGATTTTGTTGAGGCGGAACAATCCTCTCAAAAGCAGCTGCCGCTGCCCGGCAGTGTATACTCCTTATCGCAGCCCGGACTGCTTGAAATTGCAGTTGGCCTAGATGGTCAGGAACATCGAGTGGTGACTTCGGTAGACGCGGTGGTCGAAGGAGAAACAAACGCACTCAAGGGCTCGCTGAAGCTCGCGGAAGCAATGCGCGGAATCGGTCCTGTAATGTGTGATGCCAAGACTTTTTACGGAATAGCCAGAAAGACACCTTAGTCCGCATGCCCCAAACTCCGTTAGGAATCGCAGTTCTCACAATACCAGCTCTGCTAATCGCGGTGATTCTTCATGAAATTGCCCACGGTTGGGCAGCTGACAAGTTAGGCGATCCGACTGCGCGACTTAGCGGTCGAATCACTCTGAATCCGCTTAAGCACATCGATCCTTTTCTGACAATTATCGTCCCGGGAGTGCTAGTGCTATCAGGCTCGCCGGTTGTCTTTGGTGGCGCAAAACCAGTTCCTGTAAACCCGCTGAACCTACGTAATCCTCGCAAAGACATGATTTGGGTCGCTTTGGCCGGACCGATCACCAACATAGTTCTGGCACTTTCAGCTTACGCGATACTCAAGCTTGGAGTAGAATTCAGCTTCTTCTCTTCGTTCCCGCGAGGCATCGGACTGTTTCTCTACTACACATTTGCTTACGCAGTGCTAATTAATCTGGTGCTGGCGCTATTTAACATGTTGCCCGTCCCACCGCTCGACGGCGGAAGAATTGCTGTAGGACTCCTGCCCGCCCAATCCGCCCGAGCCCTCGCGAAACTAGAGCCTTTCGGCATTCTGATTGTTGTCGCGCTCCTGTTCTTTGGGCTTTTCGACGTCGTGATAACTCCAATTCTGGAATTCCTGTTCACTCACGTCTTCACATAAAAAAACGGCGGGTGGAGAGCCCGCCGTTATCGAAGGTGGTTAATTAAAAGATTAGTGAATTTCTATTTTGCGTGCTTTGCTGCTTTCTGCGCGGGGAATCTTAATGGTTAGTTCGCCGTTCTTCCCCTGAGCGCTGATGCCGTTCACATCTGCCCACTGAGGAAGTTTAACGCTGCGCTCAAACCTTCCGTGCCGTCGCTCTACTCTGAGAAAGTTTCCTTTGTTCTCTTTCTTTTCAGTGTTTCGCTCACCGCTAATAAGCAGGGTGCCTTCTTCAACATTGACTTCAATCGCGTCCGTAGCAACGCCGGGAAGATCGACATGCAAATTTAGGCCTTCTTCGGTCTCTTCGATGTCAATCGCTGGAGCCCAAGAAGCTAATTGGCTTTTGTCGCTGGCTACTGCTGGAACTGCACAGCCAAATAAACGGTCAAAATCTCGACCGAAGTCATCAATGAAAAGTCGTCGTCTTTGTGGTAATAGCATTTTGCTGCCTCCATTCTTTGAAACCAAAACTTTGCCGCAGTTGAGGCTGCGCTGCGGCTCCCGCGTGCCTCTATGTTTGTAACTTGATCACGATTTTCTACTCACGCAAGTCAGCCATCAAAATTTTTTCACATCCCCCCGAACGGCCATTCTAGGCTAAACCTCCCCGCCAAGCTTGGGCGGCAGCCGGCACGTCTCAATTCTTCCGGCTTGAAGCTAAATTTCCTGCTTGCTGAGGCGGGATTAGCAAGCTAGCATTTTGGCAGGATTCTGCCTGGGCACGGTCCCTTGGAGGAGGTATGCGCTTTCCAATCGATAAATCTGCTGCGCCAGTCTGCGCACTGCTGTGTCTCTTAGTGGGCGCTGCTGGAGGCTGTGATGGTTTTGGTGAGAATTTCCTGACGAAAGACATTTACTTTGGGGTCGCTCCGGACGATGTCGGCTCTTCCTCTAGCTCAACTTCTTCCAGCAGCAGTTCCGGTTCGGCTCAGGAAGACGACGACGGTGACAACTTATCGAACGAAGTTGAAACAACCTTCGATATGGAAACTCGCACAGCCGACACTGATTTCGATGGCTATGGGGACGGCTTAGAGTTCGCGGTTGACTCAGGCGATCCGCTAAACGCCTCGCTTGCACCCTCGCCGCTCAACCGAGTGAGAACAGTTCTACTAGAGGACGCGGTCACCGATTCGACTGACAGCGACTTGGATGGCTTGGGGGATAAGTTTGAAACTGAGCACTCCCTCGACCCCAATAGTTATGATACCGACGGGGACGGCTACGGCGATGGAATCGAGCTAGTTGCTAACTCGGACCCGTTTGTTGCCACAGACCGTCCGGCTCGAGACGCGCCACCAGCTAGCGACGGAATCGACCGTAACGGCACACCTCCGCGTGACGGCGACGACGATGGATTGTCAGACGAGCTCGAGAATTTAAACGGAACAAGTGCGTCAAACGACGACACAGACTCTGACGGTTTCAGCGATGGCCTTGAATTTCTGATGGGCAGCGACCCAACTACCAATTTAAGCATCCCAAATTTCTTTGTTCCGGAGCCACCCGTTGTGGAGGAACCTGTAGTCGAAACAATAACCGAGGAAATGGTATCATGAGCCGCTTTAAAGCTACGGCAGTCCTTACTAGCTGTCTGTTTCTACTGCCAGGTGCAGCTTCTGCCCTAACAACCGACCAGGGCGGCTACGCTGAGAAATACAAAGGCGGTGGAGATAAGGTTCCGCCGCGCTGCGGGTTCGATGTGCCCACTTCGGCTTCAGAGCCTTTCTTCATTCGGTGGAACTGTGCCGACAACTTTGAAGACAAGACCCCACAAGCGGACATTCGAACTTCGGTGTGGATCAGACGCGAATCGGATACTCGCTGGGTGAAGATTCAAGACTTCCTTGGGCTGCCTGCTTCACTGTGGGTAGATCATGGAATGCTCGGGGTTTCTGAATTAGACGGCTTCGAGAAGGGGCTCCCAGTGAGCTTTCGTTTAATCGCCACCGACAACGCTGGTATCACCAGCACATCTCCAGTGCGCACGGTTTCGGCCGGCAGCACAGTTGTTGAAGTGTGCAATCTCACGATCACGACTGCCGCTACTGAATCCACGGGCAGCACGACTGGCATTCCCTCGATGACTGCTCAGCTGGTCGATGCGCAAATTACAAGCGCCCAGACTAGATCGGATGCCGTAAGTTTTGCGACAAACTCTGACGCAACCGCATCGCCCTGTGAAATTGATTCTGTCTGCAGCAACTCTTCGATGGTGGGCTTTAGCGGAACGGCCTCACTTGCAGAAGACGGCTCATCTGACGGCAACATACAGATCGTGCCCGGCTTGGATTTTGTGGCGCTTCAGGGCACCTATCAGACAGACAGCTCTGGACAGGCCACTTCGCTTAACTTAAGCGGCGAAACGGTCGTAGACGGCCTGTCAGCCACTGTGACGCTAAGCTGCGGCAATAGTTAGCCGTAAAGATTAAGTTTCCTCGGGGGCAAATCTTTACTTTCCTAGTAGTTTTACTATAATTCCTCGCTAAGGCCGGTCACTTACTTTGACCGACCATCAGGCGAGGAGGACAGGTGTTAGATCGAATCATCCAGACAGTCGATGCCGGTTTGCGTATCGAGTCTACCAGCGACAAGCCAGACAAACTTGATGAAATCGTTGATTATTGTCGTGAAATGCTCAACGGCTACTCGGTTGAAGTATTCGAGAGTAACGGCAAGCGCAGCCTCCTCGCTTACAACACCGCAGAGCGTCCTGAGAAATTCCGGCTTATTCTAAATGGCCATCTCGATGTGGTTCCCGGAAGACCGGAGCAGTACGAACCAAAGTATGTAGGTTCCAAGCTCTACGCTCGCGGAGCTTACGACATGAAGTGCGCAACTTTAGTGCAGCTCCTGGCATTCGTCGATCTCGCTTCAAAACTGAATTACCCGGTTGGGCTTCAATTAGTCTCCGACGAGGAAATTGGCGGTTATGACGGCACCAAATATCAACTCGACCAAGGAGTTCGAGCGGATTTTGCGATAGCAGGTGAACCCACAGATTTCGGGGTTAATAGTGTCGCGAAGGGACTGATACAGGCAGACCTAAACTTTCGTGGATCGACAGCCCACGCTGCCTACCCCTGGCAGGGGCGCAACGCTGTGTGGAAAGCCTATCACTTCATGGAAAAGCTCGCTCACCGCTACCCCGAACCCCGTGAAGAGAAGTGGGTTACCACCGTAAACTTTGCGCAAATCAGCTCCACGAAACAGCCATACAATAAGGTCGCTGACGACTGCTCACTGGCCATTGATGTGCGCTTCGTGCCCGAAGAGCGTGAAACAATTATCGAGACTTTAGAGTCATTTCTCCCCGATGGTGCATCGATTGACATTCGCTGGTTTGAGCCGCCGCATTTTGCTGACGCAGACGGCGCAGACTTGCAGCTGCTGCGTAAGACCACTGCCGACGTTCTCGGAGAAATGCCCGCGATTATTAAGAAGCATGCAGCTTCAGACCTCCGCCACTTTAGCGAAATGGGAATGCAGGGCGTGACTTTCGGCCCCAAAGGTGCCGGTCAGCACACTGATGAAGAATGGGTGGACCTGCCGAGCCTTGAGCAATTTTACCAAGTGCTGACGGAGTTCATGAATCGGCTCGACTAGCCGCGGGCTGACTGCTCAATTTCCCGCTCAGGAGAAGCATGCCTACGGCGCTTAGACCGATCGCCCATAACTGCGCCTGCGTTAACCCAAACCCCACGACCGGCTCAATACGCACGAACTCGACAAAGAAACGCTCCAGGGATGTCAAGATAAGGTAGACGCCCATTACCTGCCCCGCGACACTAAAACGCCGCGAACGGATTAAATGCGCCAAAATAAAGGCTATCAACAGAG
>JAGRAN010000156.1 GCA_020434585.1 Bdellovibrionales bacterium | reverse complement strand
TGCAAAATATGTTTACATGATGCCGCCCGCTGACTACGACCTTGTACTGCTGAAGCATGGACAAAAGTTGAGCAAGATTTTGCGTGTCCGCGGAAATTTCTTCAACGCCATTTTCGCGGCAAATTCTCAAAAAATCTTCATTCTCAGCTTTGTCGCCAATAGTCAGGTACGAAACTGTTCCCATTCTACTCACCAGTTCAGGAAGCAAAAACTGGAGCTGCTTAGGAGTGCCTAATACTCCTTGAGTAACCAATACCCCCTCACGCTGTTTGGGAAGCGGTAAAATCTGCGCGCTCTCAATCGAAGCAAACGCGAGATCGGGCGCAACCACAACTTCAACATTTGGAACTACTGTCGAGACATAATCAGCAGAAAGAGACTCTCGCGAATGAATCATCGCAGCCCCCTCAAGGGAACACTTAAGCAGCTCTGCATCCATCGCCATAATCGAGGAATTTAAAACATATGTCGGTTTGCCTAGAGCTATACACTGTCTCGTCAGCGCTAATACACTTAGGGCGCGGGGGAAGTTGTGGTGGACGCTCCCTTCGGCATTGACGAACACCTCGTCCACATCTGCTAACAAGGTGTTTAATTCGGATGCACCGCCATACTCCTGCGCCGCGACAGACTCCCACCCGCTAACGTCAACTTTGGTGCAGTCATTGTCACAGGAGTTAAAATATCCTCCGCGCTTTACAACGCAGCGTTTGCGCACGCCTTGAACGCTTTTAAAGCTTTCCGTACGGTAGCCAAGCGGCAGCTTAACGGAGACTTTACCGCGCCGGGAAAGCATTTCAGTTATTACTCCGGAGGCGGCGCGGCAGCCGGGATTGGACTCCGCTGAAGTGTCATTTACAAGCAGGATTCGAGGGCGTGCGCTCATTGCTTATGAACTACAAACTTTGCAATTGGGCATCAAGCGTCACCTGAGATTTCGATTTTAACGGGCGAGGCAAGTCGCTCAGCCGACCCAAAGCAGATTTTCTTCCAGCTAAGATCCTATAATTCCTACATTAATACGCAGGGCATTCAGGTCCTATTTCCCCAGTAAAGAACTGCGATCCGTTTCGCATTTTGCACAGTTCTGCTATGAATTGACCGGAAGTTAGTCTTGATTTTTCGAGAAGCAGCATGCAGTCCGTCCCGCAAATAGACAAACCGACATTGTCAATCGTCGTGCCGCTGTTCAACGAACGGCAGCACGTACCCCTGCTGCTTGAGGCCTTAAGCGAGGTGATAAGTACCATCGAGCTGCCTGCCGAGCTTATTCTAGTCGATGATGGCTCGACGGACGGGACGTGGGAAAGCATTTCACGGCAGGACGCCCAAATATTTTCGCTTCGCGCAGTGCGCCTAAGCAGAAATTTTGGGAAGGAAGGCGCGATTCGGGTTGGAATCGAAAGCGCAGAGGGCGATGCCGTTGTCATCATGGACGGGGATCTTCAGCATCCTCCTCAGCTAATCGTTGAAATGATTAGACTCTGGCGGGATGAAGGTTTCGAGATCGTTGATACCGTCAAGAAGGAGCGAGGTGAAGAATCGCTCTTTTATAAATTTTGCGCCAAAGCTTTTTACTGGCTGATTAATAAATTTTCAGGCGTAAACCTCAAGAGTTCTTCCGATTTCAAACTACTCGACCGAAAGGCAGTTGAAGCGCTGCTTACAATGCGGGAAAGCACAATGTTCTTTCGCGGAATGACAGCGTGGCTAGGTTTCAAGCACACTGCGATACCGTTTTCCGTGCCAAAGCGCGTGGCAGGAAAATCGAGCTGGACATTTCGCGGCCTTGCGAAGCTTTTCTTAGATAATATTGTTTCGTTTTCATCAGTCCCGCTGCAAATTGTAAGTGCGGTAGGCGCACTGTTTCTGCTGTTTGCGCTTGGACTGGCAGTGCAAACCTTAAGTCTGTATGCACGCGGAGAGGCTGTTACGGGATTCACTTCCGTCATCCTCCTTCAGCTAATTATCGGAAGCTGTGTCCTGCTAGGACTGGGCGTAATCGGCATGTACGTTGCGACGATTTACGAAGAAGTGAAAGGCAGACCTCGTTATATCGTGAGTGAAAAAATAACTCGAGAACGTCTGTTTAAAACTAAGTATTCGGATGATTCGCTGGATTCCCAGCAAGTAGGAAATATTGGATAGAATACGGAAGAAAAATGTCGAACTTACAAACCGCTACTAGCGAACCCTCCTTCTTACAGCAAACAAACCCTCAGGTCCCAGAAGGTGAAAAGTGGGAATTCTGCGGCTGCCCGCTGTGCGGCGCTTCAGAGAAAAATGCTGAAGTCCGACATGTCTTCGAGTTATCATCATACGTTCGCTGCCAAGATTGTAATCTAGTGTACCTATCTCCTCGGATGAAGGAGTCTTTCCTCTTCGCTGAAGTTTATGACACTCCCACATACTACGGAGGAGACGAAGGCCACGGCTACGAAACTTACGAAGAAGAAGTCCACATCTATAAAAAAACCTTCGAGGATCGAGTTCGGGTATTACGCCGGTTCAAGAACAGTGGGCGTGTATTAGACATCGGATGCGGCCCCGGCTTGTTCATGGACGTAGCCGATTCACATGGTTTCGAAGCTCACGGAATTGACGTCTCCAACTACGTTGTTAACAAGCGAAAGCCCGAATTCGGCGACAGAATCGTATGTGGAACACTCGACACCGCAAACTACCCAGCAGGTTACTTCGACGCGATAACAATGTTTGATTTGATCGAACATATTTATCAGCCCGAAGAATTCGCAGCTCAGCTGAGCGAAATTTTAGCACCCGGTGGAATTGTTATGGCGGCTACACCGAATTACGATTCCTGGATGCGAAAGATTTTAGGTAAGAAGACTGTTTCGTTCAAAATCCCGGAGCACGTTTGCTACTTCACTAGAGAAACGATTGCGTTAGCCTTTAAAGATAAATTCAAACTGCTTCACACTGAAAACATTGGACAGCACTGCAGCGTGGACTTTTTGTCACGCCGCTTGTCCGACATAGCTCCAATTGTCGGCTCTAGCTTTAAGAGCGCCGCAGGAGTTTTCGGGCTAAAGAATAAAACCTGGAATGTACCTTCCGGTTCCCTATTGGCAGTTTTTCAAAAATGTCCGTAGCCGCTCAGCGACAGTTTGTTGCCCCAGCCGATACAGTTAGACCTGGGAGACAGGTTGAGAAACCCGCGACTCCCGTCGCGGCAGCCGACACGGTTTGGCGTCTAGGAGTCGCCGCTGCAGTATTGGCTGCCATATATTTGCGCGCCCCGAGCATCTTGAATCACCCTAGATTTTGGGCCGAGGAAGGCTCTTTGTTTTTCAGGGAGGCTTACGGATCGTCCTTTTGGGAATCGATTTTTTTCGTGCCTCAAAATACAGCTGGTTATTTCCTGCTATGCGCAAACTTACCTATTGCGATCGCCGCTCACCTTCTTCCACTAAAGTTCGCGCCAGCAGTGACTACCTACTTTTCGCTGTTGATACAGTTAATGCCGTTCGCAGTTATACTTTGGGGAAAATCGTTAGTTTGGGAGAGCAAGCTGCAAAAAACGTTAGCCTGCGCGGCTCTGCTGCTAGCGGCCACAGCGTCGGGCGAAGCTTGGCTCAATTCGATTAATGCGCAGGTATATTGCGGTATAATATCTTTGGTTCTGCTTGGCGAAGACCTTAGAGACGCGTCCAACAAGAAGTTAATACTTTACGGATTAATTCAGGCCTTTTGTGCGCTGTCCGGGGTCTATTCGACCTTTCTCTTTTTCGCGTTTGTGCTTAAGGCCTATGGGGCACCTATTCGGGGCAACCTAATCCAGGCGCTTGTTAGTCTAATTTTTGCCCTAGTTCAGGCCGGCGTTTTTTTAACTCTTCACTTTAGCCAACATATTTCCCACAAGAAGTTCTCGGCAGAGTTTCCATGGGCCGAAGTCATTCCCAACGCATTCTATTTTCATTTTGCGCTACCGATAGTAGGCCACGAGTACGCTGGCAAGGTGGCGTCATTAGTCGGCTTCAGTCCATCACAGGTCCACTCGCTGCCCACTAGCGAGCAGCGGGTTGTAATTTTTCTATGCGCTTTCACCATGCTGTTAGTTCTCGGATTGATTTTGCTGCTGAAGAAAACTCCGCTGCGACCTGCGTTACTTGTCGGCTTTTTGACCGCTACCCTTCTAACTACGGTTTCCAGCGTTGGAGCCACACCCGGAGGCCGCTACGCAGTTTTCCCCGGAGCATATATGCTGCTCCTGCTGCTTGCTGAAGAGCCCAAACACCTAAAGCGAATCTTGACCTATTGTTTTTTCGGCGTTGTCACGTTCTCACTTTGGCAAGGTGCAAGATCATTTTACCACTTACAAAATTACTGGGACTGCCATAGTGTATGTCCGGTTTGGGAGGATGAGTTGGCGAAATGGGAATCTGATCACTCTTACCTTCCTCAAGTGTGGCCTATCCATGCGAACAAACCCGAAGTGAAGTGGCTGATTCGTCTCGAAAAGAGCAATTAGGTCACGGGTTCGACCGAGGAATATAAAACTTCTTTCAGTTCCGGCGATTCACGAAATCTCCAGATAAAACCCTCGATATAATAGTGGTAAAGAACGAGCATATATAAGGGGACAAAGAAATATGTCAGCACATCGCGGTTCAGCTCGCTAAAGTATGTTGCGCCGCTGCTGACAAATGCGCTGTATGTAACGCCGCTGATGATTAAACTTGCCGCGACCGTTCGAATTAGCCAGCGATTGGCAAAGCCTGGATCCTCACGAAAGCGCTGCTTCTGATAAAAGCGAATCCAACCATAGTACTGAATGTCGTGATAGATTGTTTCGATAGCTACAAAGAGGAGAATTGGGACGTCTAGCCCAAAAAACAAATACCAATATAGCGGAATTTGAACTCCAATAAATAATAGTTTGGGGAGATTTACTGAACCCGTCTTGACCGCAAGCTGAATCTGCCTAACGACAAATAGCACGGCAACAACCACAGCTGCGCCAATCAACTCCTCGAGCTCAGTGACACAAGCAAGAACTGTCGCGTAAAAAATGCCGCTATCGAGCAGATTGTCAATTCGAGCAAAGTCTTTGTGCAGCGCCTTATAAATCTTAACAAAACCGACATTCTGTCGCAGAATATGCCAAATACCGTAAAGCGCGCCGACCATGAACAAGTAATCTTCCAACTCCGCAGCCAGCAACACTTCTCCGATGATCAACGCAGCGACCAGTCCCCAAGTAATTCGATTGCGATGACGTTCGTATTCCTGCCGGTCAGCATGGGTACGGCTGAATGTCTGAAGAATGTGGGGCATGTCGAACAATCCAATAAATAGCACGAAGCTAATCAGACCGGTTCGCTCTTCAAGCCGCAGATTAAAGGTTGAAACTAACAAGAGATGAAACAGATACAGCAGCAGCGACGCTCCGGCAGAGCCAATGAAGAAGACGAAATCGTATTTTGCGCTGACGATCCAGCGGCGATGCGTAAGTTTTGTAGGTGCGGTGTTTTCCAATCTCCCTCACTGCTAAACAGTATTGTACGGGATCGGCTCTATTAACCGACCTCTAATATACGATTAGCGTTCGGTCCAGTTCGATCGGCCGAACGCATAAGCGCTTCATAATACTACTTATGTTTCCATGGAATGAAGGCGGAATTTGGCGCGTTGTTTACATTTGAGCCTGCGCAAGGCTAGATCTAAACAGTTCCTGAAAAATGCCTAAGGAGTAAGTCATGAATCGATTTTTTTTGTTTGGGGCGATCGTCTCAGGTTGGTGTTTAGCGGCGATTCCGGCGGCTGCAGACGAAACCATTACCTGCGAATCGCAGAATGAGGAAAGAGAGTACTGCCGAGTCCGTCATCTTGGAGACCGGGAAGTATCACTTGAGCAGAAGCTCAGTAAACGCAACTGCAAAGAAGGTAAGAGCTGGGGAGTCGGCGACCGTGGCATCTGGGTGAGCGACGGCTGCAGAGCTAAGTTTCGTGTCAGCTCTTACCGCGATCAAGATTACGCACGAGGCTACGGTAGAGATTATGATAGAGATTACGACCGTGGTTCTTATCGCGGGGATCGCGACGACTACAGCCACGATCGAGGGAGACATCGCGGCGGTCGTGACTACGGCTATGATCACAACAACTCGGACTCGTTTCGGGTAAGCCAGAATCTTAATTCTGAACGTTCGTGGGTTGGCCCCAGACTCGAAATTCCACGGATAAATAAAATTCGCGTTCACTTGCGCCGCACAAACCCAAGGCAAACCGATACTAAGGTCTCGGTGGGTTTTGACGACAACACCCAACTCGCGGTGCAGCAGGTCGATAATAACAACATGCAATGGCTTGAGTTTGACGCAAACGGCGCCAGAACCCACGGCCGTAAAATCGTGGTAACCGCTCACGCGGGCGACGTTTTTATCGATAGAGTCAGCGTAGAGTAGGTTCTACAGCGTTCTAGAAGCAGCAAATCGGCCACGGCGCGGAAGATCAGGCGTTATTATCGCTATTTGGCACCATCCCAGGGGCAAAGAGCGTTTTAGCTTCTCTCGGCAAATGTCGATATCTCAAAATATATCGGCAGGTTGACCAGGGCTGAACTGCGTTGAAGCTAGATAATCGGACAAGCAAACCCAGCGACTACAATGGGCCGCAGCGATCGGTAGTGCACCGACTAAGTCCTTTAATTGTGCTTGCTGCGGCGCTGACTGTCACCGGGCTCGCCTATCAGAACGCAATTCGAAGCGAACGAAAGCTCATTAATGACTTCCTCGCTCGCGAAGAAGCTCGAATATCGTCTTACTTCGAACGTGAGTCTACCGAGAAAGTAAATGCGCTCAAACGTCTAGCGCGCGGGTGGGAGCTGGTAAAAAGTGAACAAGATCGGCGCTGGAAAGAATTGGCCAGCCAGCTTGTGCGGCATTTCCCAAACATCTTTCAAGCAATCGAATATGTTGGAACAGACTTTAAAATTCAACGTATTGAGCCAATGGACGGAAACGAATCTGTACTTGGGCTGGACATTCGTGGAAGACCGTTCAGTGAAGAAGAGCTGCGGGCGATAGTTACCACAAATGCGCCGCGCTACACCAATCCGTTCAATCTTAAACAAGGTCCGCGAGGGCTGATTCTCTACGTACCGGTTTACGAAGATGGAAACTTCAACGGTTTGTTGATCTCAGTTTTTGACATCGAAAAATATGTAAGTGACATTCTGCATACACTTGAACATGATTTTTCGTTTGAACTCTTTCACGAAAACAATGTGGAGTATAAAAGCGCCTCGCTTAAAGTGGAGCCACGGAGCAGTTATCAGATTCCAATAGTATTTCGAGCTTTCGGGGAGCGTTGGAAACTCTTAGTCCATCCGCGACCTGCCTTGATTGAGTCGCTGCAAAGCGAAATAGTTAGTGCAATTCCACCAATCGGCATTTTTGTTTCGATTTTAATTAGTTCGCTGCTTTGGCTATTCCTCCGTGAAGAGCGCTCACGACGGCAGCTTGAAGTTGAACGGCGGCGCGCCGACGAAGCTTCACGTGCCAAGGGTCGTTTTCTTGCAACCATGAGCCATGAAATTCGCACACCCTTGAATGGTATTCTGGTGGCCGCAAATTTACTTTCAAAGCAATCAACAAACTCGGAGGATCAGGAGTTAGTTGATGTAATCAAAGGTTCCGGAGAGTCATTGATGGCACTCGTCAACGACTCTTTGGATTTCGCTAAGATTGAAGCCAAACGAATGGAAATTGAACATGTGGCGTTCGATCTACACAAACTCGTTCGCAGAACAGTTAAGGGTCACGCTTTGCGCCACAAACAGCGGCCAATTGAATTCGAGTGTATTATCGACCCGAGTACCCCAAGATGGATCCGCTCTGACTCACACCGCTTAACCCAAATTTTAAATAATCTGCTAAGCAACTCGGCAAAGTTTACTGAGAACGGACGTATTTCAGTCGAGGTTTCGCGGAACGCTTCCAACGGTCATGAAACGATGTTGTCGTTTAAAGTGAAAGATACGGGAATCGGAATTGAAGCTGAAAAATTAGACCACATTTTCGAAGACTTCTCCCAGGCCGATTCTTCTATGTCACGCAGGTTTGGCGGCACCGGTTTGGGTCTAGCTATATGCAAACACCTTTCGATCTTGATGGGAGGCGGCATCTCCGTTGATAGCGTCACCGGTAAAGGTTCCACTTTTACGTTTACGATTAAAGCCGAGGAAGCTTTGGCAACAGAAGTAAAATCTGACAATTCCGACGGTATCAACGGAGACCTAGTACGGCCGCTGCAGATCCTCGTCGCCGAAGACAATTTGGTGAATCAGAAATTAATTCGCAAGATTCTGGAAAAGCTGGGCCATCAATGCTTAATTGCAGAAAACGGAATCCAAGCAGTAGAGGAATATCAAAAGCAAGCCGTGGACTTAATTCTGATGGACATGCAAATGCCGCAGCTTGATGGCCTCGACGCCACTCGGCAAATTCGCGCACTCGAAGTGCAATTCGGCAGTCGAACACCGATTATTGCACTATCGGCTAATACCCAAGCCGAAGATCGGGAAAAATGCCTCGATGCTGGAATGGATGAGTTCCTTACTAAGCCAATTGCGATTGGAGATCTCGTCAAAACAATCAAGAAGTTGCAACAAGCAACGGCCGACTGACGATTTAGATACAGATAGGGCTAGCCCGGTAACACTAGATTGCGCCCAAGTATGACGAGAAGAATGCCCAGGACGACGTGCATCGATACGTAGCTGGCAGCCCTCCAAAAGTGTCCCTCTTGCAGAATAAGTTCGCTTTCGAACGCGAATGTGGAAAAGGTAGTAAACGACCCTAAAACACCCACGAACAATAGAGCGCGGGTGTGTGCGCCAACCGTCCAATTTGTCTCAACCGAAGCGCTCAGCAGCCCTATCGCAAAACAACCAAGCATATTCACGGAAAAGGTTCCCCAGGGAATTCTCGCCGCAGGCATCAACGTGGTCACCAGACCACTAATTAAAAATCGAAGGATCGCACCGACAAAGCCACCCAGTCCAACTACCAGCGCCTGAATAATCAAAAGTGCATGCCCCCCCTAGCCCGGCCGTTAACAATTACGACTCTTCTTGTAATCAAGAATCTATCCGACCAGGGGAGCACAGTGCAATATTAAGCCGCTTTCTCGTCCTTTTTCTCGTGGGCTTCTGCAATTATTTTCTTTTCAATATCAGGCGGCATTTCCTCGTAATGGCTCAATCGCCGCGTGAACACGCCGCGGCCGCCGGTCATCGAACGGAGAGTTGTCGCATAGCGATACAAACTGCCCTGAGGCACAGAGGCTTTTACGACCTGGAAGCGCCCGTCCGTATCCATCCCAAGTACTTTCCCCCGCCGGCTTGAGATATCGCCCATTACATCACCCATGTATTGTTCTGGTACGCGAATCTCCACATTCCAAATCGGCTCAAGTAAGCAAGGATTTGCATTAAGAAATGCCTCCTTAAACGCACCCTTCCCGGCAATTTGGAAAGCAACATCCTTGGAATCTACCGGATGCATCTTGCCGTCGTAAAAATCAATTTTCACATCAACTACGGTATAGCCGGCCAAAATCCCTTCTTCACACGCCGCATTCACTCCTTTTTCAACCGAAGGAACAAAAACTCTGTCGACGTTTTGGCCAACGAGTGAATTAGTGAATTCGACTCCTTCTCCGCGCTTCCGCGGCTCTACCCGCATCCAAACTTCAGCAAACTGCCCCGCCCCTCCGGTTTGCTTTTTGTGGCGGTACTTCGCTTCGCCTTTAGAGTGGATTGTCTCGCGATAAGGAATTCGCGGAGCAGTCAGCTCAACATCAACATTCCATCGCGCCTTCAATTGCTCTACCGTGGTCTGCAAATGCAGCTCACCCTGACCGGACACCACTGTTTCCTTGGTTTCCTTATCAAATAGATAAACGAAAGTCGGGTCCTCTTCGTGCAGCGTGCTAAGGCCAAGACCGATCTTATCCTCATCGCCCTTGGTCGCTACGCTAATTGCTGAGTGAACATTGGGCTCAGGGTAAGAAATGGGAGCAATAAGCACCGGCTGATCATTACTACACAAGGTATTGCCTGTGTGCGTATCCTTAAGCTTTACGACTGTGCCGATATCTCCTGGGCAAAGTTTCGCAACGCTTGTTCGCTCCTTGCCGTTCATTACATAAAGCTGTCCCAATTTCTCGCTTTTCCGACGCGTAGGATTCAGCAGAGGATCCATTCCTGTAGCAAGTCCACCGGAAAGCACCTTCAAAAAGGACATCTCTCCAATATGCTCAGCAATCAGAGTCTTAAACGCGAGTGCAACCGGCTTGGCATCTGAGGGCGTGAGCTGAACGAGTTGATCGGTGTCATCTGCATCGTATACCGGAAGCATTGGGCGCTCCGCCGGAGAGGGTCCAAACTTGGAAATAAAGTCTAGAACACGAGTTACTCCGACATTTGCAACGCCAGACGCGCAAAACAAAGGAATCACGCCCCGTTCTAGAAAGACTTTATGCAGAGCAGCTCGCACTTCTTCAGGAGTTAGCGTGTCATGCTCAAAAAACTTTTCAAGTAGGGTTTCATCGGACTCGGCAATGCACTCTACGATTTCAGCAAACAACTCAGAAGCACGAGCTTTGCTGTCGGCAGGAATTTCCGATTCTTCAAATTCTCCGCTGTGGTCTTCAGCGAAAGTCAGCAGCTTCTTACGCAGAACATCAACTATCTGGCGGCATCCCGGGCCGGGATTAACCGGAAAATGAAATGGAATAACCTTATTACCGAATTGCTCACGTAAGCCGTCCACGACGTCTTCAAAATCGACCCGATCTTTGTCAATTGCTGTAACAACAATAACTTTTGGAATACCTGCGCGTGTAGCCAAATCCCAAGCGCTTTCGGTTCCGACCTCCACCCCGCTGGATGCACTCACAGTAACAACTGCAAGGTCTGACACAACTGTTGCACTAATTGCTTCACCAACGAAGTCGGCATAACCCGGTGTGTCAATGATGTTAATCTTTCTATCGTTCCATTCGAGGAACATTGGGGTGGCGTGAATTGAAAGCTTACGCTTTTGTTCGTCAGGGTGATAGTCTGAAACGGTGCTTCCGTTCTCAATTGAACCGATGCGGTTAATGACCTTAGCTGCCGCGAGCATCGACTCGCTGAGCATGGTCTTACCACAAGCTCCGTGACCGACAAGAACAACGTTGCGAATGTCTTCCGTAGAGTAAGTTTTCATTGGCACTCCCCATTAGGTTTTTCGGGCTACTGCATGACACCTCATCTCCATGTGACAAAACCGGTGCAAACCAAAAACGCTGTTAAAATCCTAACCCAGAGCAGCAGCAAAATCATTTCACGCGTAAGGGACGCTCCGTACGCGCATTTACTCGGGAAAAAGCCGGGGCTAGTTATTTAAGTATGCAATGTGAGGAATGAACCAAAACCAATACAAAAAAAGGTTTAAAGCGTTTTAATCAACGCGCGTAAGTAAGATTTTCTTTTGAAAACTTAGGAGGCTATTTGATAGGAATCCGCCGCGCATACGGGGCCGCATGAAGCTCAGACAGCAAACTGTCTATCTCTGCAGCGCGCGTTACGTTCTGCAGACTTCTTACGTATGTCGGTCGAGCTCGGTCATCCAACCAGGGTGAATCCCACTGTTCCGTAGTTTTAACGAACTCACGCGCAAACGCAGGTCCGTATTCTAAACATCCCGTTAGAGTCACGTCGACGTAAGATTGAAGAATTGGTGAGTCCTCGCCAGGCAGCAGTGGATGTAGCGGGGTGTAAATCCAAACGAGCGAACTGCCTAAGTCCAAATCCTCTAGCAGTTCAATTTCACTGTGCTGCACTATTTGTCGAGCGTATCCGCCCTCTCGTTCATCGAACATTTCAAGCTGCTGAGGTGTCAGCGCGATTAGCACTCCGTTGCAGCTAGCGCCCGCCGACTCTTTAACAGCCAGCGGAGACCAGCCGTACAGCGGAAAGGCACTCCAATAACGCTGAAAACCACGAACCCGAGCCGACACCACCGTCTGGGATTCAGACGTCTGATTACGCGCCTCTCGACTAATTAGGCTTCCATAGCCAAAAACGTATTGGAGCATTGCCGCCTCTCACTGAACACCCACACGGCCCCCATACGAGGGGGTAATCTAGTACCGTGTTACTCCTAGCAATTTTAGCGGAATTAAGGCAAAATTTTACTACCCAACAGACCCCGGCCCCAACATATTGTGTTTTAACTTGCTTGGAACACTATATGTAGTATAATTTCATCTTGCGACGTTATATAGCGAAACCATTACTAAAAGGGAGCAGCCATGGGGACCCCGGTAAACGGCGCAGCCGCACAAGATTCCGCAAAGAAAAGTAAAGATAAACGTGACGCCGCAGCTGCGCAGCGCGGACTGCAATTTCGGCGGCATTTTACCATCGTCGGAAAGAATCCGTTTGATGAAGCCACTTGGGAAACGCGCGATGTATCTATCCTCGACGATTCCGGTCAGGCCGTTTTTTCTCAGCACAATGTCGAAGTCCCGGCGTTTTGGAGCCAAACCGCTTTAACGGTCGTCGCCTCCAAGTACTTTGCCGGAGAACACGGATCACCAAAGCGCGAGTCGAGCATTCGCACTCTTGTTAGCCGCGTCGTCGAGACGATTACTGGCTGGGGAATCAAGCAAAACTACTTTGCAAACTCCGAATCATCCGAAGCATTCAAAGCAGAGCTCACTCACATCTTGCTTAACCAGTACGCTTCTTTTAACTCCCCTGTCTGGTTTAACGTTGGCGTGCGTGAGCAACCGCAATGCAGTGCTTGCTTCATCCTGAGTGTGGATGATGACATGGATTCGCTGCTTCAGCTCCAAACTCGCGAAGGCAGATTGTTCAAATGGGGTTCTGGCACCGGTTCGAACTTATCTTCGATACGCTCCTCGAAAGAAAAGCTTTCAGGTGGAGGCACTCCCTCCGGGCCAGTATCATTTATGCGCGCATACGACGCGTGGGCCAACATCATCAAGAGTGGAGGCAAAACCCGCAGAGCTGCAAAAATGCAGATTTTGAACGCCGAACACCCGGATATCGAAGAGTTTGTTGACTGCAAGGCTGGTGAAGAAAAGAAAGCCTGGGCGCTAATCGAGCAGGGTTATGACCCGGGATTTGCTGTTGCCGGCGGGGCGTACGACTCGGTTGCATTCCAGAACGCAAATTTGAGCGTACGAGTGACCGACGAATTCATGAGAGCCGCGGTCAACGATGAGTTGTATTGGACTAAGAATGTTGTTAACGGCCAGCCCTGTGAACAACTATCTGCGCGAGCGATTCTGGAAAAGATCGCTGAAGGTACTTACATCTGCGGCGACCCGGGAATACAATTCGATACGACAATAAACGATTGGCACACTTGTCCTGCCACAGGCCGCATTAACGCGAGCAACCCATGCAGCGAATACATGCACCTTGATAACTCTGCTTGCAATTTATCGAGCATTAACTTGCTTAAGTTCCTAGAGACTGACGGCTCTTTCAATTCGCAAGATTTCAGACATGTTGTTGATGTGATGATTACTGCCCAAGACATTTTGATCGACAACGCAAGTTATCCATTTGAAGAGGTGGCGGACTGCGCTCATAAATTTAGACAGCTCGGCCTCGGCTACGCGAATCTGGGGGCCTTTTTGATGAGCAAAGGACTGCCTTACGACTCCGATGCGGGTCGCGAGTGGGCCGCCGTTCTCACCGCTCTGATGACCGGGCAAGCCTACAAAGCCAGCGCAAAAATAGCTGCAGGGCTGGAGCCGTTCGAGGGCTTTAAACCAAACCGTCAACCAATGCTCGACGTCATTCGCAAACACAGAGATTCCCTCTCTGCGCTGCACTTGTCACATATTCCATCGGTACTTCGCGACGAAGCTGCCGCCGTTT